>NZ_CEZPJD010000428.1:0-5202 GCF_983059655.1 Okeania sp. | reverse complement strand
GTAATATTCAAAGCATCCAAATTTACTGGTGCTGGCGCTTGAAAATCTAACTTCATCATTGCAGATAAGTCAGAAAACCGCCATTCTTCATCTTGCTTTGTCGGAAAGGCCAATTCACGCACCCAGGTTGCTGCGCGATCGCGTACTTGCTGTAACCAACTTGCCATATTTCCATCTAGAGGAAATTCTGCTGGTACCGTTGGAGATACTCCTTTACAACACTCTTTCAGCAACTTATCTAAATAAGATATCTCTGGTTTTACGGACACTTGCATACTTTTTACAGAATAATTAAGGTTTAAAAAAGCCTATCCTTTAAAGGAGAAAAAGCGGTCCAGGGATAGCGATATTTCCTCGCCATATCCATTAGAATAAGAGAAGACCAAATTTTCCTTAAGCCTCTAAAGAAGAGGTAATAGTTAATTATTAATTATTAATTATTAATTATTAATTATATAAGCTTTTGCCTCTTCAACCACATCATCGTAACCTTTTTCTTCTAATTCTAATGCCAATTCTTTTGTACCAGTTTTAATAATTTTACCGCCTTCTGTTACATGAACAAAGTCTGGCACAATATAGTTTAATAAACGTTGGTAGTGAGTAATTACTAACAGAGAATTTGATTCATTTGCTAATTGATTTACTCCATTTGCCACTATTCTCAAAGCATCAATATCTAACCCTGAGTCAGTCTCATCTAAAATTGCTAATTTTGGCTCTAACAATGCCATTTGTAAGATTTCATTGCGTTTTTTTTCTCCACCAGAAAAACCTTCATTTACACTCCGGTCTAAAAACTCTGGCTTCATCTTAACGATATCTAATTTATCCTGAACTAAATCGTCAAAATCAAAAGCATCTAATTCTTCTAATCCCTGATGTTTACGTTTAGTATTATAAGCAACTCGCAAAAAGTCTAAATTACTAACTCCAGGAATTTCTAGGGGATATTGAAAAGCCAAAAAAATACCATTTAATGAACGTTCTTCTGGCTCCATTTCTAATAATTTTTTGCCTAAAAAGGTAATTTCTCCCCCTGTAACTTCGTAAGCTGGATGACCTGCTAATACTTTAGAAAATGTACTTTTTCCGGAACCATTCGGACCCATAATGGCATGAATTTCTCCAGCTTTTATTTCTAGATTCAAACCTTTGAGAATCTCTTTTCCTTCTACATTAGCAGTTAAATTTTTAACAGATAATATAACTTCGCTATTTTCTTTAATCATGTTTACCTCTTTTGTAATGAATAATTAATAATGAATATTTGATAATTAGAGTCTTAGAGAGTTAGATAAAAAACTAAAATTTTAAACAACTCTTTCATCATCAATTATCAATTGTTTATTGGTTGTTTGATTTTGTCAAATTTACAATAGCCGTCATCCGTAAATTATTAATTATTAATTATTATTTGATTTGGTTGATTTGACAATAGCTGTCAGAAGTTTCAAGAGTTCTATACAGTCTTGATTAATTGAGTTAAATCCTCTGACATCAATGTAATTTGCTTGATGTAATAGCTCTAACCAATATAGAGTTTCATTGACCTCTTTCAGAGCAACAGCATTTTTATGTACAAAATCGGCACTACTTTCAGCATATTCAGCTTCACGCACCAAAGCACCAATTGCTGTACCACTACGGAGTAATTGCTTTGATAAAACATACTCCTGTTTCTCTTGATTAAGGTGTTTTGACAGTTTAACAATTCGTAGTGCAAATGCAAATGATTTTTCTTTAACTACATTATTTTTCACAATTATCAATTACCAATTATCCATTATTAATTATTAGATGTGATTTACAAAGTAAATATTAAGAGGATAAATGCTTTACAGTGTAAGAGTTCGACACTATCCCACCCCCCAGGGCATAATTTTCCGCAAACCCATAGTAGAAATGAGTTTCAACCCAGTTTACAAATCAGCTCTTAATTATTAATTATTAATTATTCATTATTAATTATTAGAGACTGTTTGTAAAAGGAATATTAAATCCAGCTCACGGGGTAGGTTAGGCGACAATACTTATGTTGACTCACCAAAATCTTAACTGTCCGCCGTAACCGACCAATATTAAGCACTCTAGATGTCTTAATCTTTGGTTTACAAACACTCTCTTAATTATTAATTATTAATTATTAATTATTAATTATTAATTATTAATTATTAATTATCCCACTGTTCCTTCTAATTTCAAACTCAATAATTTGTCAGCTTCAACAGCAAACTCCATAGGCAACTCATTAAAAACATCCTTACAGAAACCACTAATAATCATAGACACTGCATCTTCAGCAGAAATACCCCGTTGAGTAAAATAGAAAAGCTGGTCTTCACCAATTTTAGAAGTAGAAGCTTCATGCTCAACCTTAGCAGTATTATTATCTACTTGAATATAAGGAAAAGTATTTGCTTGAGCGCGATCGCCAATTAACATTGAATCACATTGAGAATAATTCCGCGATCCCTTAGCACCAGACCCCATTTTCACCAAACCACGGTAACTATTAGCAGAGTTGCCAGCAGAAATACCCTTAGAAATAATTGTACTGCGAGTATTTTTGCCAATATGTACCATTTTCGTACCTGTATCTGCTTGCTGCTTATTATTAGTCAGAGCAACAGAATAAAATTCTCCCACAGAGTTGTCTCCCACTAACACACAGCTAGGATATTTCCAGGTAATAGCAGAGCCAGTTTCTACCTGCGTCCAAGAAATTTTAGAATTTACCCCCTTGCACAAACCCCGCTTAGTCACAAAATTATAAATACCACCTTTACCATTTTCATCACCAGCAAACCAGTTTTGCACCGTCGAATATTTAATCTCAGCATTATCGAGAGTAACAAGTTCAACTACAGCAGCGTGAAGTTGGTTAGTATCAAACATTGGAGCAGTACAACCTTCCAGATATGTTACCGAACTACCCTCCTCTGCTACAATTAAAGTCCGCTCAAATTGACCAGCATCTCCATTGTTAATTCTGAAATAGGTAGAAAGATCCATCGGACATTTTACACCTTTAGGAATAAAAACAAAAGACCCATCACTAAATACAGCAGAATTAAGAGCAGTAAAGAAATTATCCCCTACAGGTACAACACTACCAAGATATTTTTCCACCAACTCTGGATACTCCTGCACCGCTTCAGAAATAGAACAAAAAATAACACCATCTTCAGCGAGTTTCTCCTTAAAAGTAGTCGCAACAGAAACACTATCAAATACAGCATCAACCGCCACATTACTCAGACGTTTCTGCTCCGAAAGGGGAATGCCAAGCTTATCAAAAGTCTCTAACAAAGTAGGATCTACTTCATCTAGACTTTTCTTCTTATCTTGAACTTTTGGTGCAGAATAGTAAATAATATTCTGATAATCTATTTGTGGATAGTCAACGTGCGCCCAAACTGGTTCCTTCATTTGTAGCCACTTCCGATATGCTTTCAGACGAAAGTTGAGCATAAACTCTGGCTCATTTTTTTTAGCAGATATCAGACGAACTACATCTTCGCTCAGTCCACGAGGAATAGTTTCTGATTCTATATTAGTAACGAAGCCATATTTATATGGTTGATTCACTAAGTTTGTTACTTTAGCAGTCATTGTATTTATTTCCTATTTATATTTACTTCTTTAGTAATTTAGATGGCCTTTAGCGACCACTTAAACAACTTATTTGTTGCTTAAGTCTATTTTAGGTTACATTAACAACAATGATATTGTCAAAGTCCAATTTAAGTATTTTTTTTGACAAAATGGAAATTACTCAACAAAATTCGACCAAACAAGAAATCTTACAACATTTAATGAAGCGAACTCAAGCCACCGCTTTAGAGTTGGCAGAATCTTTAGAAATTAGCCCCCAAGCTATACGTCGCCATTTAAAAGACTTAGAAACAGAAGGACTTATTGTATATAAGTCGGTACAAACCGGGATGGGAAGGCCACAACATATTTATCAATTGACAACCCAAGGACGCGATCGCTTTCCCCATAATTATGATGAGTTTGCTGTTTCCTTCCTCGACACCTTAGCCGAAACTATTGGCCAAGACCAACTCAGTCAAGTATTCCACAAACAATGGCAGCGTAAAGCAATGCACTATCGCCAACTATTAGGGACAGGAAAAGTGCAGGAACGCGTAGCCCATTTAGTAGAACTCCGCAAAGCTGAGGGTTTCATGGCAGAGTGGTATCCTGTAGAATCTCAGGAAGTGGACGAGCGATCGCTCAAAATTCAGAACTCAAAAGTCAAAAGTGATTCAGCTTCCTCAGCAGAAATAGGAGAACCACAGTTGCCCGTTGAAAGCTACATATTTATGGAGCACAACTGTGCTATCTCCAGTGTGGCCGAATCTTTCCCCAGTGTTTGTGGCCATGAATTAGAGATGTTTGGTGCTGTACTGCCTGATTGTACTGTGGAGAGAACTCATTGGATTGTTAATGGAGAACATCGTTGTGGTTATTTAATAACTAAGAGAGGGAACAGGGAATAGGGGGACATTTCTCTATCTGAGGTTTATCATCAGTCTCTATCCTAAACAACTTGTTCTTGTTCCTTGCGATAAAAATGAGTGTCTAAATTCTGAGATAGAATCCGGTTATATAAATATGATATGTGTTGATAATTCTATAATTACTTCAATCTCCTGCCCCACTCCCCCACTCCTTGTACGGACCTTGCATGCAACGTCCGTACCTACTCCCTTCCGTATCAGTGTATCCGTGCCATAATCCGTGTGAGCCACTCCCTTTTTATCCTTAAATCAAAAAATATAAAATCAAAAATTAATATGCAACAATCTATGGAATTTTTAACAGCGGAGGAATCTGCTCAAGTTGATGCAGCGCTTCTAACTTCCAAAGACAAGTTTTCAACGCGACTGGCCATTTATTCATTGAGGTGTCTGAAGCAAGTAGCAGAGGAAACAGGTTTAGCTCCAGATGAAATACCTTCAGAACAGATAACTACTTGGATTCAAAAGGACGAGAATATTAAGCAAAATTTAGATGTGGATGCTAACTTTGAGAGCTTTTTTACTAGATTGGTCATCTCCTCGTTACGTCCTTTAAAGGAGATTTCTCAAGAATTTGGCGTACCCCTTCAAAATTTGACAGTCCAAGAAGTTGTTAAGTGGTATGAAGAGGGTATTCAATAATTAATAATTAATAATTAATAATGAATAATTA
>NZ_CEZPJD010000427.1:0-6637 GCF_983059655.1 Okeania sp. | reverse complement strand
TCATTTTCTATATTGCCAGAATGACCACGTACCCAAGAAAATTCCACTTGATGTTGGTTACATAAATCTAATAATTTTTCCCATAGATCGGGGTTCATTGCTTTATCTTTTTTATTCCGTTTCCAACCATTAGCTCGCCAGCGTTTTGCCCAACCTTTAGTCATAGCATCAACGATATATTTAGAGTCGGTATAAAGAGTTACATCACAAGTAGATTCTAGAGTTTGAAGTCCTAGTATTGCCGCCATTAATTCCATGCGGTTATTAGTAGTTAACTGATAACCTCCAGATAATTCTTGGCGCTGTTTATCGGTAATAATAACAACACCATACCCTCCAGGGCCAGGATTGCCACTACAAGCACCATCAGTATAGATAGTAACTTCTGGGATTTTTTCTGTCATTTTGATTCCTTTTGATTAAGTAATTTGGCGTTGGCGATCTGAGGTATGATATCATGTCCGGATAAGAGTGCGATAAAACTCTATTCCGCTTATAGGTTTTCGGTGCGGAATGCTGCACTTGACTTGTCACGTAGCGTTAAGGTGCGCTGTTTTCATTTGGGTAGACTAAAGACGTTCCATGGAACGTCCCTACAAGGTTTTATTTGTGAAAATGTGGTTCATCTACTTGAAAAGCGCTGTAATACTAATATCATACACGCTCTTCAGCAACGCCAACAACTCTATTATCAAAATAATTGGGTCTAATATCATGTCCGGTAGCATCGTTTGTGTATAGAATTAAGTTTAAATTGAAAGAAACCTCCCCGTTACAAAAACAACTTCTGACTTCTAACTTCTGACTTCTGACTTCGTTAACTCCTGGGTTGACAATTATAAACTAGATTATGTATGATTTGGGCGAGGAGTGAGTAAATACTATGAAAAATATAGATTATTCTATAATTATTCCTATTTTCAATGAAGAAGAAATTATCCCTGAACTATGGCGACAGTTATTAGATGTTTTACAGCGAATTGATGATAATAGCGAAGTAATTTTTATCAATGATGGTAGTGTAGATTCTTCCTTTGAACTGTTAAAAAAAATAAGTCAGCAACACTCAGAAGTAAAAATTATTAACCTTTCTAGAAATTTTGGGCATCAATGTGCTTTATCCGCAGGAATCGATCATGCTGATGGAAAAGCTGTTATTTTAATGGATGGAGATTTACAAGATTCTCCAGAAGCAATTATTAGTTTTTCACGACTTTGGCAACAGGGATATGATGTGGTTTATGCTATTAGAAAGAATCGTAAAGAAAAATTTTTGAAACGATTAGCATTTAAAAGTTTTTATTATATTCAAAGAAGGTTGTCAGGAATTATTACTCCTATGGATGCAGGTATCTTTTCATTAATGGATAGAAAAGTTATCTTAACTCTACGGCAAATGCCAGAACGCAACAAATATTTAAGTGGTTTAAGAGCCTATGCTGGATTTAAACAAATCGGTGTTTATGTAGAACGTGGTCCTCGATATCGGGGGGAGCCTAAAGTTTCAGTTGCTAAGTTATTTAAGCTTGCTTTTGATGGCATATTTTCTTTTTCAACAATTCCCTTGAAAATGGCAACTATTTTAGGGTTAGTATCTGCAATTTTCTCTTTTATTATTGGATTAATTGGTCTTTACGTTAAATTTGTTTTAGGACAAGAATTTTTATCCTGGGCTTATGGTTTAACTACAACATTTTTTATGGGGGGAGTACAACTGCTTTCTCTAGGAATTATTGGAGAATATATTGGTCGTATTTACGATGAAGTTAGACAAAGACCATACTATATTATTAGAGAAAAAATTGGCTTTGAAAAAATCAGTTCAGATGAAAGTTGAAGTGTAAGCATTCAGCGGTCAGCCATCAGCTATCAGCTATTTATTACTTTGAGTTTAGGAGAAAAGCTTTATTAATTGTCTTACTAAAAAAGTTGGTTCCCTTGACCTTAAAGTTTATATTAATTTCAACACTGTTCTTAAAAAGAAAGTCTTTTTGCTGAAAGCTGACTGCTAATAGCTGTTTGCGCAGCATTCCGCAGGAAATGCTTACCTTAAACTTTAGAACGTAATGAGGATAATGACAACAGAAAAAAAATCTCCAATTAGTAAAAAAATATTCAAGTATAATTTCCAAGTTTTACATTGGATAAGCATAGTTTTAATCATACTTCCAGCAGTTGCAATGGGAATATTAATTCTTACCTACAGCGTTAATATGCCTTATTGGGATCAATGGAATCTCATGCCTCGATTATTCATGAAAATTTCCCAAAATTCCTTGTCCTGGCAAGACTTGATTGCTCAACATAATGAAAGTAGAAAACTATTTCCACGACTAATATTTCTCGGACTGGCATATTTAACTAACTGGGATGTGAGATATGAAATGTTAGTAATATTTATGTTAGCTTGTGTAGTTTCTGTTAATATTTATCGCCTCAATAGATTGACCGTAAATGCTAATTTATTGACAACTTCACTCATAGCTTTATTGACAAATATCCTAATATTTTCTCCAATTCAATATGATAACTGGTTTTGGGGAATTCAATTAGTAGTTTTAATGCCGATCGCTTGTATTACTACAGCAATTTCAGTTATCTACTCCCACTTTCATACTAGATATAAATTTTTAATTTGTATGGTGCTTTGCATCATTAGTACTTTTTCCTATTCTAATGGGATAATAGCTTGGGTAATTGTTTTACCTGTACTCACATTAGTTACGGCAAAGTCAAGGTCAGATTTATTGAAACAAAAATGGTTATTCTTAGGCTGGATAGCAGTTTTTATCGGCAATATAATTATCTATTTTTATGACTATCAAAAGCCTGAAGTTAGCCCTAGTCTTATACCAGCATTTCGGAATCCAGAGCAAACTTTACAGTTTTTCTTAGCCTTTTTGGGTTCTCCTTTAGGTTCTGGTTTTGAAATATCTCCTCTTACTTATTCAATATTTATTGGTGGAATAGAAATAGGAATATTTGGCTGTTTATTTCTTTACCAACTCGAACATTTTAAAAATCTGCATCTTTTCCAGAGAACAATTGGTTGGATAATGATTGCTCTCTACTCAATAATTAGTGCTTTAATTACTGCTGTTGGTAGAGTTGGTTTTGGAGTAGAAAGTGCTTTGCCTTCAAGATATACAACTTTTTCTATTTATTTAATGATCGCTATTATACATTTATTACCAATAGTTTTAAGTCATATTTATAGTCAAAATAATTATAGGAAATCGCAAGTATGGCTCCATAAAATTACAGTAGCGATCGCCATAACTGGAATGATTATTTTACACTATCAATCATTTACTCATAGTGTGAAAGAAATTAAATCTAGCTATCAATTACGTATGGAAGGAAAAACTTGTTTGTCATTCATTAATATCGTTGAAAATAAGTTTTGTATTGAAGAAAATATTTTAGGAAATTATGATTATGTTAAAGATTTAGTCAACCAACTTAACTACTTAGGTATGTTAAAACCTAATTTAGTGACTAGCCATAATATCGAAGCGATCGCGTCAGCGGACTGGAAGTCTATCGCTGCCAAAAAATCTCCAGATAAAAACTACGGTTCATTAGATGGAATTATACCTTTAAATAGTTGGTATTTTGTCAATGGTTGGGCATTTTTACCAGACCGTAACGAGCCTGCGGATGCAATTATTTTAACCTATAAAAAAGAAGGAAGAAGGGGGGAGGAAGAAGAAAGAAATAAGAAGGAAGAAAAAATAAGGAAAAATTGGATAATTTTTGATGTTTTGATGTCTGCTCAAACTCCAAGAGAAAATTTAGTTCAACTATTCAATAATCCAGCATATCTGAATGCAGGTTGGGAACAAACAATTTCGGGTAAATTATTACCAAAAGGTAAGTTGAAAATTGCAGCTTGGGCATTTGATGCTAAATTAGGTAAAGCTTATAAATTAGATACAAATCACTTAATTACAAAAAATTAGACTTCTTGCAGAAGTCAGCAAATACATGATATTGTATCAAATCCGCCTAATTGCACATAGATCCAATAACGTCATAATTAGGATTTTAAGCTATTAGACATCTCCAATAATAAAAAATAAAATCAATTATCCTACATAAATTATCAATTATTTCCCCCTACTCCCTACTGGAGATGTCTATTTATTGTGAGGTTATTTAACCGGATTTGATATTACTTCAAATTGGCAGAATCTTCCACAACCAAAAATTGCCATATTCGGAGGATATAAATTTTATAAATTCATCGACACTCACTTCTAAATCTAGGTTTTGCACATCAACAATAGTTTGATAAATTAACTCAAATAAAATTCGTTGTTCTGAATTTAAAATAATTAAGTCTCCCCTGGGCGAACTCTTAAAATTATCTAATTGCTGACAACTTTTTCTACCTTTAATTGGATAATCTGTTTCATCCCGACACAGTTTAAACTGTAGTGATGGATGGTAGATTATTAATTCATTATAATTTCTGATCCGAGAAAAAAATTTAGACCCCCCCTCATGTAGAAAAGCAATTACACATTGATGTTGTTCGATTTTAATAACTAAATGTTCTGGAATAACTCGTTTGCCTAAATTTAAAACTTCTATTTCTAACTTATCCCAACTGTCTTTAAAAAACCGAATAATCGTTTCTAGTTTACCAACATCATCTAAATCAGTTAATATTTGATGCTCCACAAACTTAGCTTTTAACTTTACTTTCTGTCGGTCAAAATATTCCTGTATAATATCCTTTGGAGAAATTAAGATAGGCTCATCAAGTATAACTTCATCTTTCGCTAAAGCCTCTGATTGTTCTGAAATAACAACAACTTCTTCTGTAAAATTCCCAACCTCAATATCCAGTTTTTCCGCAATTTTAAACATCAACTTTTCCATCCTTCCTAAGCGTTCATTTAGCTCTTGCCAAGGAAGTGTAAATGATGCAACATTCGGAGTAGTCGAACGATAATCAACATCATATTTTTTTGCTAAAGGGATATTATAAACCTTCTCTCGATAAAAATTAGATGCAGTGCTTAACACCCCCCGAATAGAATTTGCTCGTACAATTTTATCAATTTCTGAATTTGTGAATAATTCCTCAATGGCAAAACCAACCATTTCAGCTCTGAGATTCAATAACTTTTTTAAAGCAGAAATTGGAGGTTTTTTTAGCACAATTTCCGATTGAGAAATTCGATGCACTACAGAGCCATCAAAAACTTGTTTAAACTGCTGCCAACGATGGGGAAATAAATTTAAAATTACCAAACTATTCGGTACATGAGTTAATATTTCTTTGATGGATTCTCCAAAACTCCAAAGTAAACGTTCATTGTGTTCCTGTCCTAATCCTTCCAATTGGTCAAATATTAAAAGTAAAGGCTTTTCTAACACAGATAAACATCCTAAAACCTTAATTGCTTCTAAAGATACTTCTTCCCTACTCATCTCTTCAGACCAAGGAAAAAGTTGTACCTTTTCTAACTCTTCAACAGGTAAATCATTCATTGCCAACCACTGAGTAACAATTCGTCGGCGAGAGGGGTCACTATATCTACAAAATCTCAGAATACCCTTAAAAATTTGAGGGGCATATCCAGCAGGTGAATAGTTTTTATCCCACCAATTTAGAGCGCGTTTTTCAATATGTTCCCAGTAATTCCTTTTAGTTTGAGTCTCTGCCTTGGCTAAATTGGAAAATAATTTTAGAGGATTTTTTTGCATAACTTCTAAGACTTTTTTATCCCTCTGAGTTAAAACAGTTAAATCACTCTGGAAATTTTCCATAATTTGAGAAAAACTATGAGCAATTAAATATTCCAATTGATTGTGGGAACTTGATTGTACAGGCTCAATTAAAGACTCAAGAATTCGGCTATAAGTATGAAAAATTACAGCTTGGGCATTGTTAGGTTGTCGGATATATAAAAGACGATTAGTCTCTAAAATATCTTGAGCAAGTCTCATCATTAAATGAGTTTTTCCCGACCCCGGTTCTCCAATAACTACAACACCCCTACTCTGATGATTTGGGTCTTGACTAATTTCTTCTACAACTATTTTTAAATCATTAAATTCACTCTCAAAAACTTCTCGTCGGTCTGGATGTTGTTGAAAAGGTGTATCAACTCGATTATTAACAAAAGGATCTGTTTTAGACTTTAATTTAGTTTTGATAGATTGTTGCATCAGATTTTGATAAAGTTGATGAGTAAAAAGAGCATCATATTTAGCACGATGAGCTAAGGCAGGATTAAAACGCTTATTTGCTACTTTCAAATGGAGAAATTTACAGAGATTTTCCAGAGAATAACTGGGAATTTGAGGATAAAAAAATAAGCTTAATTCATAAGTACAATAAATCTGTAATTTGGGAGAAGTAATACCCGCTACTTTAAAAGAATGGTATAAAACTTTTAAGTCATGTTCCGCGTAATGAAAAACAAGAACTTTCTCTTGAATAACCTCTAAGAATTTGTTGAGTACTTCTACTAAAGATTGCCCTCTAGTCGATGGGTTTAAAGGTCGATCATTATTAGTAACTATTGCCTCAAATATTAAATTTCCTAAAGAATTAATTACAGCAATCTCCTTGAGCAGGGGATTTCCTTCAGTATCAACTACTAGATAATCTTTAAACATT
>NZ_CEZPJD010000426.1:0-6652 GCF_983059655.1 Okeania sp. | reverse complement strand
ATACAAACCGAAAATTCCCCTTCTCAAAGTGAAGTTCTAAATAAGATAAAAATTTTCCCGATGGAAGCAAGGTTTTCAAGAATAAGCTATAAGTAATAATATGGTGAGGGGTAAGACCCCTCGATGTAGTTGCAGCTTTATCAAGGACATCTAATGCTAAAGACTTTTCCGGTTGATACAACGCGAAATATCAATCCTCTAACCAATAACTTCAGGGTCAACAATTTCAACAGATATACCGTAGCCATTCCTAACGATGAAATGACTAAATCAGAACTCTTACAACTCTCAACAATGTCTAGTTGTATTCGCCTTGGCCTAGAAAACTTAAAATCCTTTGAAGTAGTAGACCATCAGTTTAAAAATTGGGGCTTAACTTTCTCTAATGCAATTGCGATCGAACCCTCAAACCCTGTTTTTGCAATTCCTCCAGGTGTCAAAGTCTTGATGGGAGCGCCAAAAAGTGGCCTAATAGAAATTAGCTTTGAATCTCCAGTCAAGTTTGTTAGTGGAGTGGTTACCAGTTCTCGCCGAACAATCTTGTCAGCCTACAATCAAAATGAAGAGCTTGTGGCCAAAGACGAAACGCCCGCCTCAAACTTACTTAACTCTAATTCACATATTTCCCCAAATGCTCAATTATCTGTGAATGGCGAGAACATTCACAAAGTTAGTTTCTACGCTTTTGAGGGTCAACTAATAATTGTAGATTTGAAGTTTGGCTTCTGAAACTTCCCAAAAGTTCGAGCTAGCTCCAAGATTTGAGGACTTGTCCTAACTTTTCTTAATAGACCTCTCCGGAAAAGAGGGAGTAGGGAGTAGGGAATAGGGAGTAGGGGGAAATAATTGATGATTTATGCACGATAATTGATTTAATTTTTGATTATCACCAGATGTCTAATAGTGTTATAAGTAATAAATCCACTAATGGTTTAGTACCAGGAAGAGTGTC
Source organism: Okeania sp. (assembly GCF_983059655.1). NCBI lineage: Bacteria > Bacillati > Cyanobacteriota > Cyanophyceae > Oscillatoriales > Microcoleaceae > Okeania > Okeania sp. Next base: position 5,700 of record NZ_CEZPJD010000426.1, on the reverse strand, counting down.
AGAAAGTGTCAAATCCTAATCCTCTGTCTATATTTGTCCCCTGGTTACATTTTCATCAACCTCCGATTTGGAATAATGGTCAACTACAGGGCAATTTAGAAAAAATGCTTGGTGGTGAAGAAAACTCTGAAGAGCGTTGGAATGCTCAATGGTTTGCTCAAGCATACAAAAATCCTGCTCGTTACGCGAAACAACTCACACAAGAAGGTCATCAACCTCGGATGATGGTAGATTACTCTGGGGTATTGCTCGAAGAAATGGCCAAGCTTTCTACCAATGGTATTTTTTCTCATCTTCACGTTGATAGCGAAGCACTAGGAGATGTAATTAGTCTCTGGCGAGAAGTTCTTACAGAATATTCAGACACAATAGAATTTACTGGTAGTGCATATAGTCATTGCTATTTTCCGGCCACTCCCGAACGAGACCATGAAGCTCAAATTATGGAATGGCGACGAGTCTTTGCCGATCTATTTGGGGCAGAGGCATTATCGCGAGTAAGGGGGTTTTGGCCACCGGAGATGGGCATGACAGGAGACCCTGCTGAAGCATTGAGATTTATACGTCTGTTGAAGAAGTGTGGTTATGAATGGATTATTTTACCTAATGCAGCATTGGAACATCCTGAAGGTTGGAGTACGCCAGAGTTAGAAAATAGAGTGCATTGGTTGGTGGTAGAGTCAGGTGGTGAGTCGGAACGTATGCTCTGTGTAGTTAGGGATACGGATATGGGTATTCGACAGCAAAGTGGTCAAAATGCTGAGGGTTGTATTAGTGATGTGCGATATCGTGGGCAAGAAGTGGGAATGAAACCGCCTGCTTTGGTAGTGCCTACTTCTGATGGGGAAAATGGTAATGTGATGATGTTTGAATATTTTAAGAATTCTTTTGCTCCTCTGTTTAGGGAGAGCGATCGCTGGTCTGATGTGGGTTTTCTGACTGTAAGTCAATATATCGATACATATTTATCAGAGGGTTCAGCTACAGAGGTAAGACTTAAGTCAACAGGGGGTTCGTGGATCGGTGGTCATCAGCAATGGCAAGAGGGAGACTTAAGACAAGAGGTATTGGCAGCAGTTGAAAAGTTGAGTCAAGATTATGCCCAGGTTGTAGAATCTGGCAAGGGATCTGCTGAAAAAACTAGGGCGTTATTGTTGTGTGAAACCAGTTGTTTTGTTTATTGGGGTTCTGATTTTTGGGCGGAACAGGCAAAGTTATGTATTGAGTGGGCAAGTAGGGGAGTAGGGGAGTAGGGAGAGGGGGAGTAGGGCTTCATTCTCAATAGACACGGGGACGCGGAGACACGGAGACACGGGGATGGAGGCTTTTAAGCGGCGGTGAACTAAATAGGGTTTGCTTATGGAAGTCTTTTTGCTAAGACAGGGAGTAGGGAGTAGGGAGTAGCTAAGAGTCAAGATTTAGAGGGAGTTGTAGAGGAGGTAGTCGGAAAAATTATCCCTTGCTAACTCTGCCCCACTATACGCCAAAATACTCACTTTTTGAGCCTTATAAGGCGAAAACCAGGTACTTTTTCACGTTCTAAAAAGGCTAAAACCTTTATCTATAAAGACTTTTATCTTTAATCAGCAAACCCTAAATATCCTCTCAGAGCTTAAATACGCTTATTGGCTGAAAAATCGGCAAATTTTGGCAAATTTCACTGTTCCACTATCCCCATTACTCCCGTTCTCCCGCTCATCCTTAAATCTACAATACTTTAAAACAGCCCTGCTGGAGAAGTGTGGGAAGTGTGGGAAGTGTGGGGAGATGGGGAGATAGGAGCATTTTTATCGGTGAAAATATCAGGAACGGGAACGGGCAAGATGCCCATTCCACAATGAAAACTGCTGTAATGCAGTGTAGGGTTAGCTCAAACCCTTTTTTATTCCCCCTGTTGCCTGTTGCCTGTTGCCTGTTGCCTGTTGCCAGCGCACAGCGCTATACTTCTGCTTGAAGGCTGACATTGCAAACAAACTTGCGCCAATTCCCACAAAGCTCAATGCAGAAGTAGGTTCTGGAACTGTTTTAAATTCTGATTTGAGAGCAGATAAAGCTTGATCGGCGACTATCTGATTAGATATTTCTGTAGGATGAATTATATCCCAGAATAAGTATTCACCTGGATCGGGAACATCAATATCGCAGGACTCTACTGAACCATCTGCTGCTAAAAAAGCATCTGGACAAAAAGCTAATACTGTATCTGACCAACTGTCTGTTGTATTGGTAACATTAAACTGACTGGGATTTTCAACGATCTCATCTACAATAGAGTTAACATCTAATAGGATGATGTTTGCTCCAACTAAAGATTGATTTAATTGAGCGATCGCATCCTCTAATTTTTGGTTGTGCTCATCAGTTGACTCATTCAAAATATTAGATGTATTTGTTAATGTAGCTAAAGGACTAAGACCTAATGATGGCAAGTTAGGAATGAGGAAGTTGCGAGCGCCTATGTTATATAAAGATGCGATGGCGTTAGAAATATTATTAATAGTTGTATCTGTATTAGGTGGTGCATCTGGTTGTGATGTCAAACCTAATGTAAATAGAGGGTCTAAAAGATAATCATTTGCACCAGTCCAAATGGTATATAGTGCTTTGGAGTTAGCTGAACTATCTGTTGCTAACAGAGGACTAATAAAACTCTCAAGTTGTTGCTGTAAACCTAGAGGAAAATCATCAAAAATATTCTGGTCTCCGCTGAGAGAACCACCTGTAGCATAGTTTGCCCCATTAGGTGAAACAAAAAAATTAGTAAAAAAAGCTGTAGGACTTAAGTTTAAAGATGATGCTAGAGATTCTATCCAAATAGGTCTGTTGGAAAATCTACCCTCAAAAGAGAGGGAGTTTCCAGGAAATGCTCCACCTGTCTGACTAAAAGCATTTCCTGTATCAGAAAGACTATCTCCAAAAATAAACATTTGAGAAAAATCCAAACTGGAATTATCGGAGTTGAAATTTGCAGCAGACACAGGAAATATACCCATAGTTAGAGCAGATGCGCTTAAGGCAATGCTTATGGAAAAAACATGATTCATTTTTACACCCTGTTCGATGTAATAACTACTGAATATTTGCATAATATTCCCAACTAATTATACCAATTTGATAAATATTTCAGGACTTACGCAGATACTCTGCATATAGCGATGGTGAATACTATTTTCCACTACAGATAGTGGTTTAAAAGTAAATTTGCGTAAGTCCTGTATTTGTTACAAATGGTAGAAGTAAGAAAGAAGGAAGAAGAGATAAATATTAAAAAAAATGTAAAAATGATATAAATAACTATCTAAAATTAACTAGACTAGCTATTTTTAAGCATATCCGATTAAGCTCTACCTTTTTATAGCATTCTTTTTTTTAATTGGTATTACCTGGAGATGATAATAAGAAGGAAGAAGGTGTTTATTTATCTAGGCGATACTTATCTAAAACAGAAGGAAAAATCTTGCATTGTCTGAGTTTTAAGCTTTTGATATGGCAAATACGTAAGCATTCAGCCGTCAGCATTCAGCTATCAGCTATCAGCTATGAGTTATTAGCTCATTATCAGCTCAAAAGAGGAATTAGTCTCCAAGGAGAATTAAAACTTATAAAAAAATGTCTTTAGCTAACTTTAGTAATTTCTTGAATATGTTCAAAAGCTGTTTGCGCAGCATGACCTAGGAAATGCTGAATGCTGATAGCTGAATGCTTACTCAAATACAGTAATGGCGACTGCTATATATAATTTTTAGTATTTTAAGGTATATATACAGCTACTTCTAAGAAACACAAGTGGTTTTGGCATTCGCATAGTATCCATGATTTGATAATTTTATTAGATTGGTACTTTGAGCAATTCATCACCACAAACTAAGTTTTTTATTCCATATTCAGATATTGACTATTACTATGGAAAATTGCCGAATAATTTACACATTTACTCAAAAGTAAAATTTTACTTTGACAAAATAGCAAAATTATAGTATAATAATAAGCTTAATAATGCTTCCTAATTTTTTAAGATACTTTACTGGATAATTCAAATAGGACTGCTAGGAATAAATATAGTTTAATCAGTAATACTAGCTTGTGGAGTAAAACTATGTATCATCAGAAATGGAAAAAAAGAATTATTTTTTGTTTATTATTTATCTTAATTTTTTTTAGTACCATTATCTTAAATATATTGCTAGTAAAACAATCAGCGATCGCTGTTAAAGAAGAAGACTGGGATAGATTTTTAGAACAGAAAGACTTTATTGAAGCAGTAAATCAAGTCGAACAGCATTGGGAAAGAGACTATGAAAAATATTTTGATGAAAATCTAGCTGACTTTTCAGTAACGGCTGAAGGTATTGCTGAAACTCTTTCAAATATATCTCAACAAACTGGTACAAAACCTGCTGTTATTTGGATTTGGCCACGAGCCGAGCAAATGCAGCTAGTCTTAATAACTCCAGGCAAAAAACCAGAAATTTATAGTGTTACTGATGCAGATAGGCAACAGTTAATTAATACAGTCAGAAGGCTAAATGTAGAAATTACAAATCCTAGAAGACGCAATACCACATCATATCTAGATTCAGCACAAAAATTATATGAATGGATGGTAAAACCATTAGAGCCGACTTTAGAACAGGAAAAAGTAGATACTATTATGTTCTGTTTAGGTATGGGTTTGCGAACGTTACCATTAGCAGTATTACATGATGGAGAAAACTTTTTGATAGAAAAGTATGCTCTTACTAGAATTCCCGCATTTAATCTGATAGATACTAACTATAATAAAATTAAAAATGCTGAAATATTAGCAATGGGAGCATCAGAATTTAAAGAACTAGAACCTTTACCAGCAGTACCAGTAGAAATTAACAAAATCACACGATTTACATGGCAAGGTAATGCTTTGATGAATCAAGATTTCACAGTTAACAATTTACAGGAACAACGACAAAAAAAATCTTATGACATAGTTCATTTGGCTACCCATGCAGAGTTTAGACCAGGAAAACCAGAACGGTCTTATATACAGTTTTGGAATGATGAAAGAATTGGATTAGATGAAATAGAAAAATTAAAACTGAATGACCCCCCAGTAGAATTATTAGTTTTAAGTGCTTGTCGCACTGCCTTAGGGGATAGACAAGCAGAATTGGGCTTTGCGGGATTAACAGTAAAGTCAGGAGTTAGATCGGCATTAGCAAGTTTGTGGAATGTCAGCGATATCGGAACATTAGCATTAATGACAGAATTTTATCAACACTTACAAAAAACACTACTGAGAGCAGAAGCACTCCGACAAGCTCAAATTGCAATGATACGAGGGGAAGTAAGTATAAATATGGGTGAGCTAAGTGGAACTAGGGGAGAGTTACAACTACCACCAGAATTATCAGAGTTTGGCGATGAAATTTTTTCTCACCCTTATTATTGGTCAGCTTTTACATTAATTGGTAATCCTTGGTAAGTTTTCTGGGTGTTGGTAATTTAGACGCTAGTATAGATATATCTTCTCGATCTTTCCAGATGTAATAATTATGATGTAATACCAATTGTATGTGAGGCTGCACAAAATTAGGTCTTAGGTGTCGGGTATTATAGCAATGAGCGCTGGCATATTTACATACTACTATTGTCATTAAAAGCAATACATGCTTTACTGCATGACTGATATTTTTGATGTGCGATCGCGCTCATTCTGCCATC
>NZ_CEZPJD010000425.1:0-6660 GCF_983059655.1 Okeania sp. | reverse complement strand
TGCTTTTGGGTTGCCCATACTAACTGTAGTCTATCCATGTGAAAAGCGCTATAAGCAAAACTAATTACCAAATCATTAATTCATTAATTCAGGTTAAATAGGTAATTATTCATTATCAATTATCCATTAATATTACCTTAATTTTTATTAACCAGACTATACCTTATTTTTGAGCCAAAGTAATGACAAACTCAGTTCCTATTCCTAATTCCGAAGTACAAGTGATTTTACCTCCATGTTTTTCTTCCACTATTTGCCGAGAAATTGATAAACCTAATCCCGTTCCTTTTCCTACTAATTTTGTGGTAAATAAATGGTCGAATATTTTCTTTTTTAACTCCTCACTCATTCCCATGCCATTATCTCCAATACGGATAATTGCCTCTTGTTTACTATTGTCAACTTCTGTCGTAATAGTAATCTGATTTGGTACTGCTTGAATTTCTTGAAAAGTTTTTCCGGAATTACTTTCTTCTAAAGCATCAATAGCATTAGCAATTAAATTCATAAATACTTGATTTAGTTGTCCGGGATAACAATATACTGGTGGCAGTTTGCCATAGTTTTTTACTACTTCTATTTCTGGTCGTCTTTCATTGGGTTTGAGTCGGTGTCTGAGAATTAATAAAGTGCTATCTATACCATCATGGATATTGAAAGCCACCTTAGCAATTGTATCGTCACGGGAGAAAGTTCGCATAGATTTACTAATCTCTGTAATACGTTTTGCTCCTTGTTTCATTGAATCAATTAATCCTGGTAAATCTGTCAATAAATAATCTAATTCTATCTCTTCAATTTTATTTTGAGTTGTTTGACTATTCCAATCAATACCTTGTTGATAAAGCTCCAACAAATCTATTAAATATTGAATATATTCAGTGGCACAATCTAAGTTACCAGAAATAAATCCGACGGGATTATTAATTTCGTGAGCTACTCCCGCCACGAGATTCCCCAAGGTAGCCATTTTCTCGCTTTGAATAATAGTGAGTTGGGCTTGTTTGAGTTCATCGTATTTTTTATTCAGTTCCTGATTCACCCGCTGAAGTTGTCTATTTTGTTCTGCTAGTTGTTGAGCTTGCATATAATTCTCTTGTTTCAGAAGTTTTTGCAGGCGAGTGAGTTCTAAATGAGTAGAAATGCGAGCTAAAACTTCCTCCGCTTGAAATGGTTTCGTAATATAATCCACCCCTCCCACAGTAAAAGCTTTGAGCTTATCCATTACTTCATCTAAAGCACTAATAAAAATCACTGGAATATCGCAAGTCAATTCGTTTGCTTTGAGATGTTGACAAACTTCGTACCCGTCCATATTTGGCATTTGAATATCCAGCAAAATCAAACTGGGAGAAAATTTTTCAATAAATGTTAAAGCCAATTTTCCACTAGGAAACGAGCGCACCAGATAGCCATTTTCCTTTAAAAGACTGCTAAGTACGTGTAAATTGGCTGGGGTATCATCAATAATAATGATTTGCTCTTGAGTAGAATTCATGTTTACCGAAATAATTAATAATTAAACAATTAAATAATTAGATAATTTAGGTTTAAAGCTTCCCCAATAAAGAGGAAAAAAATAAATCTTTTCCTTTTAGCCAATCCTCTCCCTAAAAGGGATAGGTAATTATCCATTATCCATTATCCATTAATGAATCCTTGTCTCCTGTAGTTGCTGAAATTAAACTCAACACTTTTTCATACTCAAAGTTATGCAGAGAAGTTTTTAGTGCCAGAGCCAAAGAATTATTATGAGTAGCAATTTGTTGTATTAGCGTGGCAATTAACTCCTCATCAGAAAACATCACTGCCTCTTCGAGTTGGGTTAAAATCTCAGTGGGAATTTCTGCCATTACCTCTGGGGTTAAAACCTCTTTTGTTGTTGTGGCCGTATTTTCTGGAATTAATTCTTCATAAACATATTTGACACCAATATGTCTATTCATTGCCTTAAAAATTTCTTCCTCTCGAAAAGGTTTTCTCAAGAAATCATCACATCCTGCGGACATGACTACCGCTTTTTCTTCTTCTAGGACACTGGCTGTCAAGGCAATAATTGCTGTTGCTTGACCTTTGAGGTGAGATTTAATAATTTTACTAGCAGTGTAACCATCCATCACTGGCATCCGCATATCCATCCAGATTAAGTGTGGTTCCCATTTCTCCCAAATATCCACAGCTTCTTGACCGTTATTTGCCTCTTGAAGTTCAAATCCCAAGGGAGAAAGTAGTTTAATTAATAATTGGCGATTGATAGGTTTATCATCAACGATAAGAATACGATATTTGGGTTGATTGGGTTCGAGAGCAATAACTCGGCGAGAGGACTGGTGTGTGGTAATATCGTTGGCTGCTACTTCTGTAACTTGAATATCAAATAGGAAAGTTGTGCCTTGCCCCACAACACTTTTAACTTTTATCTCACCTCCCATCAAACGCACAAATTGGTTGCTAATAGATAATCCTAAACCCGTTCCTTCCTGAGCTTGTTTTCCGGTTTTTGTTTGGGTGAAAGCTTCAAAAAGATGTTCTAATTCTTCTTGAGCAATTCCCGCTCCTGAATCTTCAACTTCAAAATGAAGTGTAGAGGAATTAGCATCTAACATTTTAGCTTGACTATTAGTTTTCAGATTGGAAGCTCTAATGGAAACCCCACCAAATTGAGTGAATTTTAGGGCGTTGTTAATCAAATTAATCAGCACTTGGCGCAATTTAAGTTCATCAGTCCGGACATAGCGGAGCAGATCGGGTTCATACTCCATCAGCAAGTATAGATTTTTCTCCTCCGCTTTAATTTTAAACATATCATCAATGTCATCTAGTAGGCGGTGGAGGTCGAAGTTTTTGGGATTGAGAGTAGTTTTACCTGCTTCAATTTTAGAAAGATCGAGAATGTTGTTAATTAGACTTAAGAGATGTTCGCCACTACGATAAACAATGCCAATATTTTCTTGATTTTCGCGCCCCAGGGTTTGCGAGCGAGTCATAATTTGAGCAAAGCCCAGAATGGCGTTCAGAGGAGAGCGTAATTCGTGGCTCATGTTGGCAATGAAAGTGCTTTTCGCTTGGTTGGCAGAATCTGCGATTAATTTTGCTTGCTCTAGCTCCACTGTTCGTTCTTTGACTTTTTGTTCTAGAGTTTGGGAGTATTCTTCCAGTTTTTGGAATGAGGTTTGTAGCTGCCCCGCCATGTAATTAAAAGAATTGGCTAATTCTCCCAATTCATCATTACTCTCAGTTAATAAAGATTGATGCCATTCTCCATCTGCAAGTTTTTTAGCAGCATCATTTAAGCGGAGGGTTCGATTGACAATGAGCGACCGCGCTAACCACCGCACCATAATAACCGTCAAAGCTAAAATTATCAGGAAAAGTCCCAAAGCGATTGCAGCCGCAATTTGTTCAGATTGCAGGATTGAAGTAGCATCTAATTCGATCACTAAAATTCCCTCTAGGCGATCAAATTGATCCTCGATCGGTGCATATCCATATAACAAACTTTTGCCTTCTGTATTCTGCACAAAATCGTTTTCAACTTTGGGTTGGGATAGGGTGTTTCCTTCTGCTGAGAGAATCGGAGTTAGATTCTCTGCTATTTTTCCCACAGATGTTGATGATTTCGATGTGGGATAGACATCTAAGACAAAAGCGAATTTACCGTTGCTTTGGGGACGCAGGGTATAAATGCGGTTGATATCTTTACTAGCTGCTTGAACGGTTTTGAGTTCTTCGAGATTGATCTTGTAGAACGGTTTATTAGTATCTTTAGATGTTACAACCAGGGAATGATAGTCGCTGTCAATTTCTGGCACTGTTAAACTCAGCAAATCCAATAAGCGATCGCGCATTGCTTGCTGGTTAGCTGTGCGAAACTGCCAGTAAAGAGTAGTGGTGAGTATCCCCGCCATCAGAGCAATTAAGGCTGAATAAGCAGCCACAATTTTGATACTTAAATTCCAACGAAACATCAATTGCTTTTTCCACATAGCTATTAAATTCCTAAACTGTCTCGGTAGGCTTTTAATTGGGAATCTCGTCCCATTTGATTCGTAACCTTCTCCCATTCTCGCTCAATTTGTTCCATGGTTTCATCGCGAGTCATCTTACCCGTCAGAAAATTTGTGAGTGCGGTATCCAAAATTTCTTGCTGGTAGATAGTATTTGCTGGGATGTGCAGATCCAAGACCATGTTAGGATTCCTTAAACTGACAGAAATACCACCTAAGTATTTATTAACTGTTGCTTCTTGCATTCCTGCCTCCAACCAGGGTTCGCGGTTAGTAAACTGCGATATGCGGTAAGGATTAAAACCTGTGATGCCAATTGTGACATCAACATTCGATTGTGCGGGTTGGCTGAGATAGGAAATCATTGCATAACTAGCATCTTTTACTTCCGCTTTTGCTCTAGCATTAATCCCACCAACCCATCCTCCAAACGCAGCATAGGGAGCATGGTTAATGCCATCAATTGCATAGGGACAGGTAAATTTATCACAGGCCACCAATTTTCCCGTTTGGCGATCGAGAATTTCTTTACTACCAGGTAACATTAATGCGCCAACTTTATTGGATACTTTGGAAATGGCTGGATCGATTGCTAATGTCCCAATATCGCCCCAATCTAAGGTCAGCGCACAACGTCCATCTAAGAACAATGCTCTCTTCCCATCCATATCTAAGCTCAATTCTTCTGGCGGTCCATATTTACTTGTTTCTTTATAGATATCTAGTGCTCTAGCAAAGGCTGGATTATTGACTAATGGTTTCATAGTTTCAGGATCAAAAAATCCACCTTCTTCTGTTCCTTGACTTTGGAGAAACGGGCTTGCTACCGACCAAAAAAACTGATTCATCACATGTTTTGGCTGGTTAGCTAGACAAGAACCATAGTCTGGTATCCCATCAGCATTGAGGTCTTGTCCGTGAAATTGTTTGGCAATAGCGAGATAATCATCCCAAGTTCGTGGGGGTTCGAGTTTAGCCTTTTGCAATAAATCTGTGCGATAATAAAGCATATGAAAGTCCCCATCTATGGGAATGCCATATATTTGCCCTTTGTAGCTTGCCGTAAAATTACGGAAAAACGGTGCAATATCATCCCATTCCAGTTGACTATCTGCTTCGACGCGACTTGTTAAATTTTCCAAATATCCAGGCTTCACAAAATCCCTCATCCATGTGGGCACGAAAAAAACCACATCATACTTGTTGCTGTTGTTCGCAAACTGCTGCTGCATGGATGGAAAAAGATCTTTGAGAGGAAGCTTAACTATATTCACCTTAGCTCCCGTCAATTGTTCAAACTCACGCACTCGACGCTCAACCCCTACCCCAATCGCAGCACCTAGGAGGGTTGCAACAGTAATGGTAATCCCGTCAAATCTTTGTGGTTTTACTGAATCTATATTTTCTATTGGAGTTTGAACCAGATCGGTTTCCGGAGTGGACTGCTTTTGAGTGCAACCGACTGCATTAAACAGCAAAAGAAAAGCTACAAGTGCTGTAGATAATCTTTGTTGATGACGATTTTTTTTGTTGCCAAGTATTTTCATAAACATTAGACATCTCCAATAATAAAAAATAAAATCAATTATCACACTCTAATTCATCAATCTACTTCTGATAACTTAAGAGAGTGATATAGTTTGACAATAGACTTTTTCAGAATTTTCTCTTATAGCAATGTGCGCTGGCTTGCTTTACAAATTTCAGGAACTGTCCAATAGCTAAAAGTTTTATATAATAATCTTTTTATCCCCCCTACTGCCAAATGAGCTGCGCACAGCGCTATATTTCCCATTATAAATGTAAAAAAAATCACTTTTCATATTTATAGTAAAATGTCAAACTGATTTTTGTTAACAAAAATTTTGACTTTCTTATTTAATTCTATCAAATTAATTAGACAATGCAAAGTGATTGGAAGAACTATTGTTAGCTAATACAAATTTGATAAATATTTGTTATAAATGGTAGAAGTAAGAAAGAAGGAATAGGGAAGAAGCAAGAAGGGTTAAACTTTGAAAAAAAGGGAAAAAAGATAGAGATAAATATCTAAAATGAACTTAGATAGCTATTTTTAAGCATATTCGATTAATATCTACTTTTTTGTAGTATTCTTTTTTGAAATTGGTATAAAGCTTTCAGGGTTCTCAAGGTTAGAAGCTATTCATTCAAAACTGTATGTACTGTAATCCTTTTCCAGTAGTACTTTCCGTTTTAAAAGGAAATCGTTTTTCAGAAGAACTGTGTACTCTCCAGATACTCATTAAGTATCATAAATTACCCTTAAGGAGCAATACTTAATGTTCACATCTGTTAAACCTGCCGTTCGCCACATTATCCCAGAAGACCTCAAAAGGCGATCGCTCCTCAAAGTTGTTTATATGGTTTTAAAAGCACAATATCAAAGTGCCCACTGGTAAAATATGTACGCCCTTAAATCCCAGTTTATATCATGTTCGGATGATTAGTTATAAAAACTTCTTTACTTCAAACTTCCCTCTCTTCCTTCTGCCTTCCCCCTGCCAAAGTATAAGTATTTAACTGAATATGATATTATTCATACTGTTGCTAATAGCGCTTTTCACATAGATAGACTATAGTTAGTATGGGCAACCCAAAAGCATTTTTCTACCCCCTACTCCCTACTCCCTAC
>NZ_CEZPJD010000424.1:0-6670 GCF_983059655.1 Okeania sp. | reverse complement strand
TAAATACGCACCCTACAAGTTTTACTATTAAATCTTACTTTCGACTTTTAATTTTAGATTTTCTAGACATTACTATCCTCATTAAATAATGTTTCTAAATTACGATAACCGCTAATAATCCGAAGAATAACAATAGCCTTCATCATGAGGATAATAAAAGATCATATAATCTTTGACTAAAAACCCCCTTAAATTTGGTCTAATTTTTGAATAGGATTTCCCCATTTTTGGAAAATTAGCAAATAATTTACATTTTTGGCGAATTGTGTCAAATAGGTTACTAGCAGAACGAGAATTATTTTTGGCAAGATAATCACAAATTTCATTAATGTCTTTAATTGCATCCTCAGAAAATTGATACTTTGCCATTAGTCTAATCCATATTCATTTTTTAATCTAGCTTGTAACTCCTCAAAAACTAATTCTCCATCTTTCACATTTCCCGCTAAAATTTGTTCAGTTGCACTATCAATTTTTTTGCGTAATTCCTCTAGTTGACTATCAACTTCATTATGATCTTCAGCTAAAATAATAATTTCAACTTTTTGACCAAAAAATAAGGTCTCAAGCCTCCCCTTTCAAGGGGATGAAAAAAAAATAAAGTTCAATATTTCAAGCCTCTGACTTTCCTACGGAATGCTGCGCAAACAGGCAGAGGTACTGATAACTGATAACTGATAACTGAAATGACCTGCTGTAAATGGCAAATCTGATAAAACCAACTGCTGAGGGTTATCAATTATTACATATTTTTTGTAAGCATTCATCGGTTTAATTCACTCCTTCTAAAAATCTAACTTTTGATTTGGACTTTTTGACTTTTAACTTTTAACTTTTAACTTTTGACTTTTGACTTTTGAATTTTTAACTTTTGAATTCTGACTTTTGGATTTTGAATTTTAACTTTTGAATTTTTAACTTTTGACTTTTGACTTTTGACTTTTAACTTTTTAACTTCTGACTTCATAAAGACTTCTGACTTCATAAACGCTCGACTAGAATTAAAAATAGCAATTAACGCCACACCAACATCAGCAAATACCGCTTCCCAAATATTTGCCAACCCTGCTATTCCCAACAAAATAAACAACCCCTTTACTCCTAAAGCAAAACCAATATTTTGCCAAACAATGCGACGCGTTTTCCTGCCGATCTCTATTGCTTCAACAACCTTAGAAGGAGCATCACTCATAATTACAACATCTGCAGTTTCAATTGCAGCATCCGAACCCATGCTACCCATCGCCATACCAACATCAGCACGGGCAATAACCGGAGCATCATTAATTCCATCACCAACAAAAGCAACTTTCCCATTATTTTGATGGAGTAATTTTTCAACGGCATTAACTTTATCTTCTGGCAATAATTCAGCTTCATAACTATTTATACCTAAATTTTCTGCCACCTTTTTAGCAACTGTTTGATCATCTCCCGTTAACATGACAGTGTTTTCTACACCCAATTTTTTCAAAGATTTAATTGCCTGAGCAGCATCTAATTTAATTTTGTCAGATATGAGGATATAACCAACATATTTACTATCAATTGCTAAATGAACTACAGTATCTCCAAGATTGCAACGATCGTGTTGAATATTTTCTAAATGTAACAGGCGCTCGCCTCCTGAAATAACTGTTTTATTACCAACTTTTGCCTTAATTCCATACCCAGCAATTTCTTGATATTCTGACACATCAGAATAATCAATTTTCCGATAATTATATTTATAAATTGCTTGGGCAATAGGATGATTTGATAAAGATTCAACCTTAGCTGCTACTTCGATTAAATCTGGTTTAGTCAAGCCATTTTTTGTCACAATATCTGTCACTTGAAGTTTACCTTCTGTTAAAGTTCCAGTTTTATCAAATACCACAGTTTTAATAGCCGCTAAATCATCTAAAAATGTAGAACCTTTGACTAATATTCCTCGTGTTGCCGCTCCACCAACTCCACCAAAATAACCCAAAGGAATGCTAATTACCAATCCACAAGGACAGGAAACTACTAATACAATTAAAGCTCTGTTTATCCAATCTGTATAAGTAGCACCGGAAATAAATAGAGGAGGCAGAAGAGCGATCGCTAAAGAAATAAAGACAACTACTGGGGTATAGTACCTGGCAAAAGTTGTCATAAATCTTTCAGTTTTAGATTTTTTAGTTTTGGCAGTTTCAACTAACTCTAAAATCTTGGAAATTGAAGATTCAGAAAATGGTTTAGTAACGTAAATAGTTAATACTCCCGTTTGGTTAACCATGCCTGCTAATATTGTTTGCCCAGCTGTAAATTTTTTAGGTATTGATTCTCCAGTCAAAGCAGAAGTATCAACTTGAGAAATTCCAGAAATAATTTCACCATCTAAGGGAATTTTTTCTCCTGGTTTAACAACTATCTCACTACCAACTTCTACTATTTCAGGAGATACTTTTTGTAGAGAACCGTTAAATTTTAAATTTGCATAATCTGGACGAGTTTCTAATAATGACTTGATCGAACCACGGGAACGTTTTACAGAATATCCTTGGAATGTTTCGCCTATTTGATAAAACAACATTACTGCCACTGCTTCCGGCAATTTATTAATAGCAATCGCTGCCAATGTAGCTACAGTCATTAAAAAATTTTCATCAAATATTCTACCTCTCAAAATATTTTTTCCAGCAGTAGCAAATATAGTCCGACCACTATATATATAGATAGGAATAAATATTACATATTTTCCGATGCCATAAATATTATTTTGTAATTGTTGATAGAAAATCAAGCCTAAAATATAGATGATAATGACGGGAAGTAGAGGTAAAATTTCCTGTTTTAAACTTGACTGTTGAATAGGTAGATTAGGGCCGGTATCGTTTTCTTCATCATGACAGCTACAACAACGAGAATTATTTTGATTTCTCATTTTTATTCTGCTCCTCAAGCAAGACAATTTTTGATTGTAAATATTATAATTAATTCAGTTCAAAATTAATGCAAGTAGGTAGGCACGAAAAAAACTCAGTATGTAACAAAAAGTAAAGTAGCTCTGAAACCTCTACCCTCTCTTGGTGCGCATTCCCTCTCTTGGTCAGCATTCCCTTGCGTCTGACGCCGACGCGGGATCTGACCGCTTGCGTCTGATGCCGACGCGGGGTCACCGCTTCTGCCCTCTGCCTCCTGCCTTCATATCAAGTTGACACTAAACCTGCTGCTTGTAATGCTTCCCAGACTCTGCTTGAACACATCTGTGGTGTTAGAGTAGCGATCGCCAACCACTGAATACCCAAAGGTCCTACCTCTGGATCGTCACTACTAAGATTAGTTGGTTTCGGTTCCACCCTACACTTATAGATAATATTTAAACTATGAAGTACCTTCCCCTCTCCTTGAGGAAAAAATTTCTCTGCTATTGTTAGTAGTCCCTCTACTTGAAAATCAGTAATTCCTGTTTCTTCTCTAATTTCCCGCCCTAGTCCCTCCATCAGTGTCTCTTGTGGTTGCAGTCCCCCTCCTGGTAAGTCCCAACAATTAGGTTCTGGATCTGTCATTTGATGCAACAACAAAACTTGATTGTCTACGATGAATAACCGTTCTACTAAACTTACCCAAACTTACCCATACATGGTTGCATGAGCTTTGGAGCTAGCTTCCTGCTTTGCGTTCCGCAATGCTGCGCAAACACTGAAGACCACTGACCGCAGTCTGTAACTTATCTTCTCCACAGGCTTAAATTCGCTTGGAACTCAAGCTACTGATTCACATAGTTTTTCAGGTTGATAGCAGCATTAAAATCTCTGTCAGCTTCAAAACCGCATTCACTACATTCATAAGTTCTCAAGTTTAACGGCATTTTCTGTTGATGACCACAATGAGAACATAGTTGAGAACTTGGATAAAATCTATCTGCTATCACTAACTTACTTCCATACCACTCACACTTATATGTAAGCTGACGCTTGAACTCATAAAAGCCACAGTCTGCTATGGCACTTGCTAGTTTATGGTGTCTTGGTGCGCGTTCCCTCTCTTGGTCGGCGTTCCCTTGCGCCTGTCGGCGGCGCGGGGTCCGACCGCTTGCGACTGGCGTCGTCGCGGGGTCGCACCGCTTTTTGAGCATTCCACTCACATTCAAATCCTCAATTACTATGGTGCTGTGGTTTTTAGCTAACCATGAAGTGAGTTTATGTAGTGCATCTGCTCTGATATCAGCTACTTTTTTGTGAACCTTTGCTAGTTTTTTTACTGCTTTGCGTCTGTTTTTGGAACCAATAACTTTTTTACTGACTGCACGTTGATGACGAATTAATTGTTTTTTGGCTTGCCTGTAGGCTTTGACATTAGCAAATTTGCTGCCATCAGAACAGGTTGCTAATGTATTTATGCCTATATCTACACCAATAGTTTCTTCAACTTTTTCTGTTGGTACGGGTTCAATATCATATTTAAAACTGATGTACCAATTATCTGCTCTTTTGGATATTCTGACATTTTTTACTTTGCAATTCGGCAAGATTTCGTAAGTTTTTACTACTCCTATTCTGGGTAATTGTATGTAGTTTCCTTGGAAAATCTTAATACTTCCTTCTAAGTAAAAGCTGTCTTTTCTACCTTTTTTCTTAAAGAGTGGGAATCCACGGCTCGGAATAGTTAGAAAGTTTTTAAATGCCCTTTCTAAATCTCTTAATGCTTGTTGAGGGGCACATTTAGATACCTCATAGTACCAGGGATTAATTGATTTGACTTCGGCTACTAAACGCTTATGCAGGGTGATGGCGCTTGGGCGTTTTTTAGTTTCTTCGTACTCAGTAATACAAGTTGCTAACCCCCAATTATAAGCATGACGAGCTACTCCTGCGTGTTTGGCAAGTAGTGTTTTTTGCTTATTATTAACTTTTAATTTAGTCTTAATTGATTGCATTTCAATTGATTGGCCACCTCTTTTAAGACTTTAATAAGTTAGACATAAATCTAGTATATCACAGTAAATGTCTATTTATGTTAAATTTTGCCCAATTATTTTAATACTGTTGATAGCCCCAATACTGCGACTCTCAGTCTTACTTCTGTTTCCATATATTTGAATTAATATCAACTCAACTTCTTTCAGATATTAAGTTGAAGTCTAGTTATTTGGCAATTGTATTTGAGCTTATGAAAATGCGATCGCCTTACTAAATAGACATCTGGCGAGCATCAAAAATTAAATCAATCCCATACGCATAAATCATCAATTCTTTTCCCCTACTCCCTACTCCCTACTCCCTCTTTTCCGGAGAGGTCTAATAGTAATACTTTGATTTAAGTAGACAGGCATGAACAGAACTAAGTATATAACAAAAAGTAAAGTAGTTCTGAAACCTCTTCCCTTCTGCCCTCTGCCTTCTGCCTTCATCTTTGAGTTGGATAATATGTCATCTTCAAGACTTTCACAAAAAAGTTTTCAGTAAGCCATAACTCTTAATAAACTTCTTACTAAATAGTAATACTTTGGTTTATCTCATTTATCTATAAATTAAAAACAATAGTTCTAGTCTTTTCCCTGAGACTCAAAGTGTATCAGAATTGCTTCAATAATTTTAGGCCAGATGCAACCTTTGAAAAAAATATCAGAAAAAATCCTCATAGCTGAATACATAAGATCGAATTCTCTACATTAACACTCAAATATATAACTTTTTTTTATGAATTATATTTTTAAAGTCTTTGTTTAGTTATATTTTAGATATTTGTAGAAAAACTTTAGCAGTTTGTTTCTCAAAAAAATGATTTATGTTAGGATTAATATATGATACAAATTCCCAATTTTTATTGGTAATGTATATCAGACTGCATTTTGTTAAGATACAGGCTATAAATGGTTGATTGTATCGGATTAACCCAACTGGTAGTTCCAGATTTTACCCTATTGAGATACCAAATTAGGGGATGCCATTATCTATAATTAAAGCAATAATAAAGATATAGAGAGACAAAAAATTACAGCTAGGGGGTATCCATGATGATTGATTTTGAGGGGTTTTACATTTTACTAATAGCTACAGTTTACTTGGGACTAATTTACTTAGCATTAAGGTGGATTCCAAATAGAATTAAGAAACTTGGCTAGTTTTGGAGGCTAATTAGGATAGGGGATCGAGGTAAAAACTTTATTCTAATAAATATTATTATTAGAGCAACTGCCTATTAACCCCATCCTCGATCGGCAAAATATTTTATTAGAGTGCCCGATCGTATTAAGAAAAGTAAATAAGTAAAAATACTTGTTATAAGATTAATTATCTAATTTTTTTAAGGGCACAGAAAGAAACAAACCAAATTCTTGAGCAATATTACAACTCACTCTGGCATGAACCTTACCTTGGCAATTATAAAAGCTAGGTTCTGGAGTTAGTGGAAAAATTGCTTCATGCCAAATATTAGGGTGTATATATAATCCCTGTGTACCATCAAAATAAAAAGCTTTAAAATCTTCTGGTTTCACATCATCACCAGCTAAAGCCAAAGGTACAACAAATGGGGAACTATTCAGAGGAAAAAATAATTGCCCACTGTCTGGGTAATAATTTGTATGCCATAACAAAACACAAGAACGATCTAATTTTTCCTGGGGAATTTTTTGAGCTTCCCCAGGATTTTTTGACCAACCAAATAAATATTGATCGTTTACCGCTTGGTTTCTACC
>NZ_CEZPJD010000423.1:0-6684 GCF_983059655.1 Okeania sp. | reverse complement strand
TTCTTCCTTCTTCCTTCTTCAATTAAATTATTGGAGTTTTTTATGGCTCGCTATAATGGTGTATTTACTGTGGCTGTAGATGTAGAAAATCTACTGTTAATTTTGACAGATATTCTAAATTATTGTGGTTTTGAAGTTGCCTATATCCAAGGCAGCTATTTAATGGCGAGTGAAGTTCATGGTCAAGTTATTTTCTCTCAACTTGTTACTTTAGATATAAATGTTGGCATAGTAACTAATACTGAAAAAATCAAAATAAATCTAGTGGCTAGAAATGAAGAAATTCCTTTAAAATCAAATAATCATTGCCGTCAAAAATTTGATTTGTTAAGTAAGTCGATAATAGAAAATTCTAATTGGGAATTTATAGAAAGTATTATTTAATATTAAGCATTCCGGTCTAACAAAGATGCTATTATCTAATGATAGTAATTATAAAAAATATCTATTACTCAGATGTCGAATTATCAACTAATCTGCCCTAGTTGTAGTAGTAATTATATAGAGATAAAAGCTATGAAATATGAATTTTGGGATGGCTATATCATTGAAGGAACAGAAGACTATGTAGGTTTATGGCAAATCATAGATGATTTTAGGGTAAATTTCCCACAAGCAAATCCCCAAGAAATAAAGTTGATGACTCTTGAAGCAACCCGAGAGATACTGGAGACTGGTTTCATGGAAATTGGAATGTTTGAGTATGTTGATGAAAAGAATTTGGAATATCAAATATGGAATCTAGATATTGAAAGTATAATTAATCGCATTGAAAGAGAATGGGATGAGCTAGGTCGAATACCTAGACTTGGTGAGATAGCTTGGCTAGTTACAACAAAAAAAGGAGAAAAGGAAACTGAAAGAATTTTAAAAAAGAGAAAAGAAATTGAGTTAGCTCTTTTTAAGTTTCTTGAAGAGATTTTAAATAGACCTCAAAAACAGTTGGAATTAGATGATAGGTTAGTTGATGATTTGAAAATAGACCCAGATGTACTTAGCTCTAAGTTTGCTTTGCGAATTGAAGAAGAATTAGGAGTAAAATTACCAGTGGAAGAATGGGCTAAAGTTTATATGATTAAAGACCTTCTGTTTTTATTGTATGAATACCATCACGATCGGAAATAAACTTTAGAAAAAACGTAATATTTTCAAGATTAATGTCAAGAACTAATCGCTGATATTGACTTATCATATTATGCCCGGTTGAATACTTATAAATAAATGATGGAGGAGTCAGGAGTCAGGAGGGAAGCAAGAAGAAGAAAAAAATAATAAAAAGGTGGAAAAGGAGGAAATTTTTTGACCGCTAATTATTCGGATATAATATCATTACCGAATAATTAAGGTTTAAAGCCTCTCCTTTTAAGGAGAAACAAGAAAAAATTTTCCTTTGATTCAATCCTCTTCCTTTGAGGGAGAGGTCATTATCAATTATCCATTATCAATTATCCATTATTGAAATATACAGGACTACCGATTAATTTATAGTACGGGAAAGGGAAAAGTTTTTCCCACTGTTTCCTCACGGAGTCGCATCACTTTTCCCTGCTATAAAATAAATTAGACATCTCCAGTTAACGAAGTCAGAAGTCAGAAGTTATTTTTGTAACAGGGATTTGAGCAAGGCTCCAAAAATATTGCGCCTTAAAAGGCGGGGTTGCGCGACCCATGTTATTTTGATAATAAAAAATAAATATCTATATCGCACAGAAATTATCAATTATTTACCAAAAAGTGAGGTCTAAAGCCTCCCCTTTTAAGGGGATGAAAAAATTTCAGTTCAGTATTTTCAAGCCTCCGGTTTTAGTCGGAGGTACTGATAACTGATAACTGATAACTGATAACTGAAATGACCCCTACTCTCTATGCGTGGAGGAGATGTCTATTGTTAATTCCTTTTTCAACGAAATGTACTACGCAGCAATAAAGAGTTTGTCACAACACTCACGGAACTAAATGCCATAAAAGCACCCGCTGCAGCAGGGTTGAGAATAATACCAAAAGTCGGTAACAACACTCCCGCAGCTACAGGAATGCCCACAATATTATAGGCAAAAGCCCAAAATAAGTTTTGACGAATTTTGTTGAAAGTAGTACGACTGAGTTTAATAGACTGCACCACATCCATCAATTTATCCTGCATCAACACAATATCAGCAGCTTCCACTGCCACATCTGTACCAGCTTGCATCCCAATACCCACATTTGCTTGAGCTAGAGCAGGAGCATCATTAATACCATCTCCCACCATTGCCACTTTTCCAGCATTTGACTGCAAAGAAGCGATCGCCTCTGCTTTTCCAGATGGTGCCACCTCTGCCAAAATATCCTTTAAATTTATATTTAACTGTTGGCCAATAGTTTCGGCAACAGAAGAGCGATCGCCTGTTAATAACATCACTCTTAAACCCATACTTTGTAAACGTTGTACTGTTGCCTGAGCATCATCCCGAAGCACATCACTAACTCCGATAACTCCAGCTAATATTCCATCTACAGCAATATAAACCGTGGTTTTGCCGTTTAAAGTAGGAATATTTTCACCATTGACAACAATTTCATGGCTTTTCAACCATTCCAAATTTCCCACTAAAACAGGTTTACCATCTACAACAGCAGATATTCCTAAACCAGCTTCAGTGTGAAAGTCTGTAGCTGTGAGTAATGAGATATCCTCTTGTTGAGCTTTCTGTAAAATTGCTTTTGCCAAGGGATGACTCGCACCACTTTCCACAGTCGCTGCAATTTGTAATAACCATTGCGGGTTATCGCCGACAATATCAGTAACGGTGGGATGGCCTGTGGTTAATGTTCCAGTTTTGTCAAAGACAATAGTATCTAATTCATGTACTTTTTCCAGTACATCCCCACCTTTAATTAATAAACCTCTTTCTGCACCGACACCCGAACCTACTAATATTGCGGTGGGTGTGGCTAAACCTAATGCACAAGGGCAAGCAATAACTAAGACAGCGATGGTTAATTTCAAACTTAATAATAGTGGGGAAGTGGAATGTGCCATCATCATTCCTTCATGGTTAGTTATCTGCAACACATTCGGCCAGATATTAGTACCTGCGAAATACCAAAATAGGAAGGTTGCTGAAGCTATAGTCATTACGCCGTAGGTAAAATAACCTGCTACGGTATCTGCTAAATTTTGAATAGGTGCTTTGCGGGTTTGAGCGGTTTCGACTAATTTAACTATTTGAGCTAATGTAGTTTCCGAACCTGTGTGAGTTGCCTGGATAACTATAGCGCCTGAGTTATTAATAGTTCCGGCAGTAACTTTAGCGCCACATTCTTTTATTACAGGTATAGACTCCCCAGTCAGCATCGACTCATCTATTGTTGTTTTGCCATTACATATTTCTCCATCCACAGGAATTTTTTCTCCAGGCAATACTTGCAGATATTCTCCTACTTTGACTCGTGAAGCTGGAATTTCTACAGACTCAGAATTATTCTCCCCGTTTGGCGGTGGGACTAAATGTGCGGTGGCAGGTTGGAGTGCTATTAATGACTGGAGGGTAGATGCTGCTCTATATCTTGCTTGTTGTTCGAGGGTTTTGCCCAGAAGGATGAAACCAAGGATCATTACTGGTTCGTCAAAAAAGCATTCCCAACCTAATTCGGGAAATAGTAGAGCAACAACACTAGCGATGTAGGCAGTCAGGGCACCGAGGCCAACTAAGGTGTTCATGTTGGGGGCGTTTCGCCAGAGACTTTGAACACCGTCGATGATAATTTCGCGCCCTGGTAGTAATAAAGCTAAGGTTGCTAATGTTGCATGAAACCAAATATTACTCAAAATGGGAATTTCTACGCCAATGAAGTGTCCCAAATGTCCGATACCTGAGAGAATAATGAGGAAGGCAGCGATCGCTATTCGTCTAATTTGTTGTTTAATTTCTTGGTTATGGCGCTCGGTTTGTTTTTTGGCTGCGTCTATTTCGGAGGTATCAATGCGTGGTTGAGTAGGGAAACCGTTATTTGTGAGTTTTTCGGCGAGACTGTTTGGATCGATCGCTCCTGTTTGGCATTGGACGGTTGCTACTTCCGTTGCTAGGTTGACTAGAGCGGAGATAACCCCTGTTTGTTGGGTTAGTTGGCGTTCGACTGCTTTGACACATCCGGCGCATTTCATCCCACTAACATCAAGGGTGATGGTTTCTGCTGGGGAGCGATCGATATTTGTTGTTTCTGGTTTGGAGGCAAGTTGCATAAATTTTTCTCTACTAATTAAACTATTGAAGAAGGAGTTATTTCAGTTATCAGTTATCAGTTATCAGTACCTCCTACTCAATAGGAGGCTTGAAATACTGAGTCAGGAGAATGGAGTTAGGGGAATGTAAGCATTCAGCCGTCAGCCATCAGCTATCAGCTATAGCAATCAGGAATAAGTTGTGAGAATTCAGATGTTCCTTAAAAGTATAGAATATAGCAATTATTATATTCATATGATACATTTTTTTCTTTTTCTCTGTTCCCTGTTCCCAGATCCGGTGTTCCCTAAAAGTTTTCAATATCTCACAACTCAAATCATATTGCTATATCAGCTATTGCTTTTAGTTTAGGATAAAAGCAATATTTAATTGTTTTACTACAAAAGTTTCCTCCCTTGCCCTTAAAGTCTTTTTTTAATTTAAACACTGTCCTATACGGAGAGAGTATTATTGCGCTTGAGCTGACAGCTAATAGCTGTTTGCGCAGCATTCCGTAGGAAATGCTTACAGGGGAATTATAGAGAAGATAGTAGAAAGAATCATCCCTTGATTTTTCGGCCCAATTCTTGGCCAAAATCCTAAATTTTTGAACCATTAGCACCTAAATCCTCGCATTTTTTGATACTTAAAAAGACATTTACCTTTATCTATAAAGACTTTTAGATTTAATCAGTAAGCCCTAATTTAAGATGGGATAAATAACAGAAAATGGATTTAAACTTGAGTAACCTAGTATTCAAATTTTTAATGTTAAATAACTTCCGTAAATTACTGTAACATCAAAGTTTTGAACTGATAAAATCTTACTTTTAACTTTTGACTTTTAATTAAGGATGAGATTTACCTGTTCAAAAAAGATTCATCCCTTGATTCAGCAACGCCCAAACTTTAAAGTTTTGAGCGGATAAAATCTTACTTTTGACTTTTGACTTTTGACTTTTGACTTTTGATTTTATAAATTTTGACTTTTAACTTCCAAATATTTGTTCTGCGGTTAAATTGAGTTCTGGAAAAGTCGGGGAACTCACCGCATCTTGACCTCTAAATAAATTAATCGCATATTCACTTTCAACTAAATTACAAACCGAAATAGTTGGTTGTTTGGGTTCTCCAATATAGCGCCTACCTCCTAACCCTAAATAATCAACTATCCAATACTCGCCTATCCCTAATTTTTCATATTCTCCAAGCTTCTTTAAATAATCATCTTGCCAATTTGTACTAACTACTTCTATGGCTAATTTAACACTTTTACCTTGAGTAATAGTCGATCGCTTATTCCACATTGGCTCATTTTCCATAGCATTATCATCTAATACCATTACATCAGGAATATAAGCCGATTTATCCGAATCTATTGCTTTAATTAGTCCTTGTCGAGGGATAAAAAAAGGCAAGTTCAGACGCTCAATATTAACTGATAATTTTGAAGCTAGAAAACCAGCTACTTTTTCGTGAGTTCCAGTAGGTTGCATTTCAACAATCTCTCCATTATGTAGTTCAAATCGACCATAACCATCAGGATACCAGTCCCAAAACTCGTCTAAAGTCATTAACTTAATATCCGGTTTTTCTGCTGAAATAAGCATCTTAAATCATCCTAATAATTTTAGTTATAAATCTATTTGGTCGTCAGGAAAAATTCACGGAGGAAAAGCAGCAAGAAAGTTAGATTATTTCTGTGGCTTTAATTCGCTTTTTCAAGTTATTTCCCAACAACTATAATAGTAAGCATCCAGCCATCAGCTACTAACTATCAGCTATTAATTTTGGAGAAGATAAAAGCAACCTTTGAAATTTAAAATAAAAAGTTACTGCAAAAATCCCTGGACAAAACCTTGAATAATTACTAATTGCTGTTAACGCAGTTCCTTCGGAGAAGGCTAGCTAACTGCTAATAGCTGTTTGCGCAGCATTCCGCAGGAAATGCTTACCTCTAATATAGGAAAAAAACTAGCGATCGCTCCATAGTTAACTTAATTTTTTAACATTTTCTTCTAGCAACTTTTATTAATTAATTCTACCCCAATAAGATTTCACCTAGAACTTGCTGAATAATTAAGGTTTAAAGCCTCTCCTTAACGCGTCAATTTTCTTCTTTTCAAAGAGAGGTAATTGTTAATTATTAAGTATCCGTTCAATAAATGGGGGCAGACTATCAGTTTATATCAAATCCGGTAGCATCGGTGTAATAAGATAGTGAATCAGAATCCAGAATCCAGAATTCAGAATTTCCTACGGAATGCTCCGCAAACAGAAGGGAAAATAACTCAGAATTCTTTCCGCTCTGGATGAAGATGGAATATTTTTTTATACCGAATTAAACGGATTCGATATTAAGAACGATTTTACGCCATTTGAGGCTTGCAGTTTACCGATTTACCCCGGATTATTGAGCGGTTACATTAGAGTTGTTGGGAAATAAGATAGAATAAGTTAAGAAAAAATTGGCGACCTT
>NZ_CEZPJD010000422.1:5641-6723 GCF_983059655.1 Okeania sp. | reverse complement strand
CCAATATTGCTGATAAGTTTTGATAAAATAACCAAAAAAATCTCTAGCATTTAAACTCAATTTATCTAACAAATCTGACTGTTCAAAACAAGTCATAGGCGGTACAAAATAATCACAATAATTCCCCCAACTGTAGATAATATCTAAAGTACTTCTGGGTTTATTCATATCATAAACTCCCCGATGAATTCCCCAGGCATGAAATAACAAAGCATCTCCTGGATTTAAAAATATTTTCTGTTTTCCAGGCATATCATCATCTATATTTGATTTCCCATTTTCTCCTTTTCTAATAGCATATTCTTCAGGAGTATCCCACCTTTGTTCAGAAGCAGACACATATTCCAAATAATCATCTGGTAAAAAAGCTACTCGGAAATGTACGCCAGTATTATATTTGATTCTCTGTTTTTCCAGTTCGGGTTCTGGGGCTAAAAATTGTGTATCCCGATGCCAAAGACCTTTCCAAGATTTATCAGCAGGATTAAAGAAATATTGGGTATTGTGGAATAATATTTTTTCACCAGAAATGAATTCTAGGATTTTGATAATTCTTCTGTCGGCAATAAATTCTAATAACTCTATCAACTTTTCGGGAGATTTCTCAAAATATATAAGCTCAGTTAGATATGCCATATTAGTTGTATTGGCAGCTTCTTTAATATTGGGAGATGCTGCTAGCCATTGATTGAAAATTTCTTCACAGATAACATGTAAATTTTCTAGTTTTTTTGTATCTAGAAAGTTGGGGAAAATACAAAATCCTTGATTTTTCCATTGATGTTTTGTTTCAATGAAATCAGGCATTGATATAATACTATTTTCTAAAGATATCTACGATTTTTTTGAGTAAATAAGAAGATTAACAGATTAGCAACTGCAAAAATGTTAATCTACAAATAATTCAGCTATCAGTACCTCCTTCAATAAGGAGGCTTTACATTCAGACAACCCCAGATTTTTCTGGCTCTT
The DNA here is from genome assembly GCF_983059655.1 of Okeania sp. Classification (NCBI taxonomy): domain Bacteria; kingdom Bacillati; phylum Cyanobacteriota; class Cyanophyceae; order Oscillatoriales; family Microcoleaceae; genus Okeania; species Okeania sp. The sequence goes on along the minus strand of NZ_CEZPJD010000422.1, from coordinate 5,751 downwards.
CAGTCCTTTCTTCTTCTTTCTTCCTTCTAGAAAAGTCTAATAATAAGCGATCGCCTTTTATTTGCTCAGAGATAAACTGACAAAAATAGCGATCGCTCTAAATAACCATG
>NZ_CEZPJD010000422.1:0-5541 GCF_983059655.1 Okeania sp. | reverse complement strand
AGAGACTGTACTTTCTCTGAATGACCTATCAAAGTACGTTGAGAGCCCCTAGCAACTCGTCGGGGACTATTACTATCCAGATTCCAAAGTTTAATCGTATTATCCCAACTACCACTAGCTAAAGTCTTACCATCTGGACTAATAGCAACAGACCATATAGGGCCATCATGTCCTCTGAGCGTGCGTAACAATCTACCATAACGCCAATCCCATAACTTCACAGTACCATCATTACTACCACTAGCCAGAGTTTTACCGTCGTTACTAAAAGCAACAGACTGAACCTCATCTAAATGTCCATAAAGAGTATATAAAAGTAAACCACTATTCAAATCCCAAAGTTTAATAGTTTTATCCTTACTCACACTGGCAATAGTATTCCCATCTGGACTAATAGCTACAGAGAAAACATCCTTCAGATGACCATACAATGTATTCTTCAAAGTACCACTGTAGATATTCCAAATTTTAATCGTACTATCACTACTGGAACTGACTAGAGTACGACCATCGGGACTAACAGCAACAGACCATACAGGTCCATCATGCCCTGATAATTTACCCAGATTTCTACCGCTATGCAGATGTAATAGTTGAATATTTCCATCCGTACTGCCACTAGCAATAATACGACCATTAGGACTAGCTGCGATTGACCACACTGGGCCAGAAGTAGTAGCTAAAGTTTGCAGTGGAGAAAGTCGGTCTATGATTCCCGTAGGTGGAGATATAGGAGGAAGGGTACTAATATTAGAGTCAAAATCATTTACTTTTATTTGAGGTGACTTTGGTTCTAACTTAGGAATGTTAGTAGATGAAGATAATGGCTGAGTTTGGGGAGATGGTAAGCGAGAATTAATAACTAAAGATAATAGAGCGATCGCTGCTGCTCCCCAAGCAGTTACAGTCCACCGTGGTTTCTGTAGGATAACATCTACTGGTGTTGGTCCATATCTGATATCTTTAATAACTTCTGCAACAGACTGATAACGTTGACGATGGTCTCGCTGCACCATTTTGTCTAATATTCGACCCAGATGGCGACTAATGGGATGTTTTAAATAGTCTCGCCATGCCCACTTATCTGCTTTAATATCAAATAGTTCAAAGGGTGAAACCATAGTCAATAGGTTGAGACAAGTTACTCCCAAACTATAAATGTCAATGTTGGGGTAGACTTTCCCTCGTGTTTGTTCTGGGGCAGCATATTCAGCAGAACCATTAATACTTCCTATTGATAATAAATCTCCAGTAGCGGAAATGGTGACACCAAAATCAACTAAAACAAATTCTTGAGTATTTGTTTCTGGTTTTGTCCGACAAATAATATTTTCTGGTTTAATATCTCCATGAATCAGATGATGGTCGTGGATAAACTCTAAGACTGGCAACAATTGACTTAATATTTGCCAAATTTTATGTTCGCTAAAGACACCATCTTCGATGAGTTCTGTGGCCAAGTTACGGCCTTCAATATACTCTTGTACCAGATAACGGTGGCCATCGTGTTCTACAGAGGCTAATAGTTCTGGAATCTGGGGATGTTTTCCGATTTTGTCTAGTTGGACTGGGTTGCAACTAAAGGTCGGAATAACTTCTTGACCCTGAAAAACTAGGTCTTTTCTGTCGTCTAGACTGACAAACTCTTTAATGATACACGGCGGTTTAGAAGGTTTGTCTTGGTCAATGGCCAGAAATGTATGGCTCCAGACGCTTTCACCCAAAGGTTTGACGACTTGGTAGCGTTCTTTGAGTATCGGGGGGCAGTTGGACATTCCCCCTATTGTCTCATTTTTACTGACAATGTTGTTGTCAGAGTCTTCTGGATTTTGGCTGTGAGAATTGATGCGAGGATTCATAATCAGCAATCAATTGGCATATTTGTTCTATGATAGTATTTCTTAGATTTTAGCTACAAACTTGAAGAAGGGAGTAGAGGAGTATGGGAGTGTGGGAGGAGTGGGGAGTAGGGGAGATTGAAGTAATTATAGAGTTATAAATATATACTATATAACCGGATTCCATATTAAACCCGTAAAATAAAAGTATGAAATTATTATCATTAGACTTCTTGCAGAAGTCAGGCAATAGGGAATAGAGGGATAAAATTGTTTGTTTCATCTCTTGAATTGATTCAATGAAAAGTTTTGCAAGAGATATATTCTTCTTTCTTTTAACGCCCATTATTTCGTGAATTTTTGTTCCACCAAAGTAAAAGTTACTGGTTTCAAATCCCCAGATATTTTCTACATAAACAAAACAGAAATTCTTTAATAATTAAGCAATCAGCTATTAGCTATCAGCCATTAATTTTGGGGAAAATAAAAGCAATTGAGAAATTGAGAAAGAATAAAAGCTACTGTCAAAGTCCCCAGACTAAATTTTAGAAGTAATTATTCATTATTAATTACTTTTAACGTAGTTCCTACGCAGATTTTTAAGTCTAAAAATATAGTGTTTACTGAGCTACAGTTGTTTTTATTCTTTTCTATTATGTAGGAACGTTGCATACAAAGTCCCTACCTACTCTCTACTTCCTAAAACAAAATATTTTTGGTCAAACTTCATAGAGCGAAGTCTACAAATTAAATAAACCTGCTATATATTATAAGCTAGGGATGAAATAATCATCAATCTTCAATATTCAAGTTAAAACCTCATAATAACTAACAACTAATCATGCCTCTAATCCGGATCAAAAAATCTTGGGAAATTCCCGAAACAAAAATAACTCCAGAAACTGCTTATTTAAACCGTCGTCGGTTTATGAAAAATCTAATCGGTGTTGGGTTAACTGCTACTGCATTATCTACTCTTACCAGTTGTGGATCGAACTCCAAAGCATCTTCAACTTCAGAAGCGTTAACATTACCAATGACTGAAAAATTTACGATTAATCCTAACTTTTCTCAAGTTGACCGACCAATCACAAGCGAAGCTCTTGCGACAAAATATAATAATTTCTATGAATTTGGTGGTAATAAATCTATTTGGCAAGCTGCTCAAGCTTTACCCACTGAAAATTGGAAAGTAGAAGTTACGGGTTTAGTCAAAAATCCTCGCGTTTATGACATAGATGAACTACAAAAAAAGTTTCCTCTCGAAGAAAGAATATATCGATTTCGGTGTGTTGAAGCATGGGCAATGGTAATACCCTGGTTGGGTTTTCCCATGAAATTATTAATGGCAGATGTGGAACCAACATCAAAAGCTAAATATGTTCGTTTTACCTCTTTTTACAATGCAGAAATTACTAAAGGTCCTGGTTTTTGGGCTAATAGTTATCCCTGGCCTTATACAGAAGGTTTAACAATAGATGAAATGGCTAATGAATTAGCTTTTTTTGCAGTAGGAATGTATGGTAAATCATTACCGAAACAGAATGGAGCGCCATTAAGGCAAGTTATTCCTTGGAAGTATGGTTTTAAAGGAGCAAAATCAATTGTAAAAATTGAATTTATAGAGTCAAGACCAGCAACATTTTGGAATACTTTGGTACCAAATGAATATGCTTTTGAAGCAAATGTTAATCCTAATGTGCCTCACCCTCGATGGTCACAAGCAACTGAGAAAGTATTAGGTGAAGGAGCTAGTTGGTCTTGGGAAAAAATTCCAACTTTACCTTATAACGGTTATGGAGAATATGTTGCTAGTCTTTATAGTTAATAGCAGAATTGTTTGTAGAAGAAAGATGAAAATATAGTTGATAAAAATATAGTTTTATCGCTTATCTGGAATCTGGAAACTCTATATGTACTTGATTCTCTATGGAAACTCTAAATATAGCACCACAAGAATTGGTTAAGACATTTTTCAATAATCCTCCTTCTACAGCTAGCTGTTCCCTATTCCCTAGCGCAGAGCGCTATACTAATTAAAAATTTGTAACAACCTAACTAATTTTTAATATGGCAATACAACTAAAAGTTCCATCTATTGCTTGTGGTGGATGTGCAGATACGATTACGAAAGCAATCAAAACTCAGGAATCGGAAGCTAATGTCCAAGTGGATGTGGAGCAAAAAATTGTGACTGTGGAAACCAAAGCATCTGAGGAGTCCATTAAGCAAGCGATCGCTGCTGCTGGCCATACGGTTGAATAGAACAAATTTTGTTATAACTGAACTGATAACCTGGGAGGCTTTTTTTGCATAGACTCCCAGGATTTTTAATTTTACTCTAGTAAAAATTGCGTATTCTCCAATTGTGTGAGAATAAATTTATAAAGTTTTAATAAAGCTGTGTTAAAATGTAAATTGAATAAACGTAAATCAATGATAGTTGTATAGATAAGATTATGCAAAAACTAATATAAGCATTACAAATTTGATGTGAACAATACAGAATTATATATGTTCAATATATTCAAAAAATGAGTATGTAGTGCCCTCATTCTGCTGCTGCAGTTCAAAATAATAATGAACGCAACTTTATTATAAATCTTTGTCAAAAGTATTCAAGCTCTAATCACCACAGGACTTACACATGAAGTACGAAAAACTAGGATTTGGTATTGCTTCTCTGTCGGTCGCAATGGCAAAAACACATTGTAATGGGTAAGTCCTACAGCATATATTTATTAAATAGAGCTAGCTTAAGCTAGAGGTTTTAGAGTGGCAAAAATTAGCCTATAAGTTATTGATAGCAAAAAAAAATAACTAAAGTTTTAGGAAATAGGCGAACTATTATGTGAAGTGCTAACAAGAGCAGCGAACTTTCAATAAAAAATGAGGAAAGTACCAATGAGAATAATGGTTTACTCCCATGATGCTTACGGTTTGGGAAACCTTCGTAGAATGTTAGCAATTTGTCGATATTTACTAGAGGCAATACCTAAGCTATCAATATTGCTTGTATGTAGTTCGCCAGTTGTACATAGTTTTCGGATGCCAAAAGGACTTGATTATATTAAGCTTCCATGTATTGGTAGGAATGAGTGCGGTCAACTCGCAGCTAAATATCTAAAAACTGAAACAGAAGAAATTTTTAAATTACGTTCTGAGTTAATTAAAGTAACAATAATAAATTTTAAACCAGACATTATTTTGGTAGATAAAAAACCTTATGGGTTGCAAGAAGAATTGAGAGCAACTCTGGAGTATGTCAAAAATTATGATTACCCTTCAAAAGTTGTACTATTACTTAGAGATATACTTGATACTCCTGAAAAAACAACCGCAGAATGGAAAGCAAAGCAATACTATGCAGGAATTGAAATGTTTTACGACCAAGTTTGGGTTGTGGGGATGAAAGAAGTTTTTGATATTACAAAAGAATATAAATTTCCTGCTTCAATTTCAGATAAAGTCAAACATTGTGGTTATATTCGTCGCACGGCAGAAGGAAAAAATACTTACGAAATACGACAAGAATTAAACTTCAATCTTGACGAACAATTTGTGTTAGTAACGGCAGGGGGTGGTGCTGATGGTTATCATTTAATTGATAACTATATTTCAGGATTAATTCATCTCCCAAAAAAGCATAAAATAAAGAGTTTAATTATTTGTGGTCCAGAAATGCCACAGGAAAAACAGCAAG
>NZ_CEZPJD010000421.1:0-6734 GCF_983059655.1 Okeania sp. | reverse complement strand
TCCTATATTGTTTATAGTGAACAATTCTCTATATTTTCATCCTATAATCACTTAAGCTTTTAACTTTATATAATCTTAAAAATTGGATTAAGTTTAAATTTATGTGATACGGCAGTCTTATTTGAGTTGTGAGATATTGATTTTAGGGAATAAGAAACAAGGAATGAGAAACACCGAAGCAATAAAATTATCACAAATGATTTAGGATTGGGGCGTTGATGATTTGAGGTATGATATCTGTCCGGATCAGAGCGCGATAGAACTCTATTCCACTGACGCGACCAAAAAACTTTCTACTTAATACTCTTCTTTCTTCCCTTCTGACTCCTGACTCAGTCCTCCTGACTTCTGACTCCTAAGTAGTTAAGATTGATATCATACAATAGTCCAGCAACGCTAGGATTGCTATATGTTATGAAATAGTAACCATTGCTATGAATTAATAACCATGTTTCAATTTATTTATTTTGTAATTCATGCCATACAACCATTTTTGGTTCCTCTCTGTTTTGTCTTTGCTTGGGGATTGATAATTTTAACTGTCTGGAGTGTAATTGGCGCCCTAGTTGATTCTGTCCGTAGAGCGAAACAGATGCACGAAATTCCCTGTGCTAATTGTCTATTTTTTACTGGAGATTATCATCTCAAATGTCCTGTACAACCTAAAGCTGCTCTTTCAGAAAAAGCAATTAATTGTATTGACTATAAACCTAAATCTGTGAGTTGGTATGACCGGATTAATTCCTAATAAAGGGTAAAAAAACAATATGTTTAATTTTCTATAGCAGGGAATAAGAAACAGGGAACAGGGAACAGTTGGAAAAACATGTCCTAGTCTAAAATTCACTATCCGCATCAGTCAAACACCAATTCTTTCTTAGCTATATCTTTTAGTTGAAATAGCTCGAGAAAGTAGAGGAGTTAGGCAATAGCTAGAAATAGTTTTGATGCTTGCTGCTTTTTGATTTGAGGTATATAAACTTAATTTCAAAAAAACAACAGCTTATTCCTGCCCAATATCCAATAATACTTTTAATATTCCCTTCTTCTGAGCATGAGCAAAAGCATCAATTCCTGCCTCTAAAGGATAATGAGCTTGGATTAATGGCCTAACATTAACCTTCTGTTGTGATAAAAGTTCCAATGCAGGTTTAAAAGGTCCGCAACGAGAACCAACCAAAGTAATTTCATCCACCACCAATGACGAAATATCCAAACTCAGATTCCCAGCATAAGTACTTTTGAGGACCAAAATACCACAAGGGCGAAGGGCACGACGAGCGATCGCAAATCCTTCTGGGTTGCCAGTACATTCGACTGCCACATCAAAAGCTCCTGTAATAACCGCATCACCAAACCCAGTTTTAATTCCCCGTTCTTCTAAATTTGCCAGTTTTTCCCGATGACGACCAATAACCAATAACTGACAATCAGTTAAAGCTAAAGTTTGTGCCACCAACTGTCCAAGTTTGCCATCCCCCACTACTAAAACTTTATCTACCGGACAAATTTGTATCTGTTGCTGGATTTCCAATGCTGCTGCTACTGGTTCGGTAAATGTAGCTTCATCGGTTGAGACATTTTCAGGTATCGGATGGAGATTTTTTGCTGGCAAGGTGAGATATTCAGCAAAAGCGCCGTTGCGGTTAACTATTCCCAAAACTGTCCGATTTTCACAATGGGTGGGTTGGTTACTCAAGCAAAAGCGACAATGACCACAAGCAGCATTAATTTCTCCGACAACTCGTCGATTGAGTAAATTTTCGGGTCCTTGTTCGACCACACCAACAAATTCATGGCCGAGGATACCTTTGTAGGGGTAGTAACCTCTAAGAAGTTCTAGGTCTGTATTACAGATACCGGCACGCAAGACCCGGACAAGTGCTTCTCCTTCTGGGGGTTCGGGTGTGGGGAGGTCGGTGCGGAGTTGAAGTTGTTGGTTTTCTAGCCAGATTCCTTTCATTATTTCTATTCTCTTTTTTGAGTAGGTTTGCTTAATTTGATTTTAGCGAGTAGTTTCTTCTGGGTGTCACTAAATTTTTGAATGGTGATGAAACCAGAAGGCAGAAGGGAAGAAGTTTAAAAGCTACTTTACTTTTTGTTACATAGTTAGTTTTTTTCGTGCCTACCTACTTACTACCTCTAATTAGGGCTTGTTGAATAAATACCTTAGCGACAGCTTTGCGTCAGCAAAAGCATTGACTGATATTGGTTGTAGGATTTTTTTGTCTCAAAAAGTGACAGCTTTTCGGTGGCAAGAGCTGCATAAAGCTAGTATTTTGGCAGGCAACGGCGGAAAAATTGGGGGACAATTATTCCAGCTACATATTCTGTAATCCACCATTTCTCCTGACTTCTCCTCCACGGTCGGGGTTAGGGGTGGGTTGACTACTGACTACTGAATACTACGAAGAGCAAAAAGACTAGTGAAACGCAAACCATAATTAAAGAAATTGCATAAAAACTCACTACTAACACTGAAAAGATAAAAAATCAAAAATAGAGCGATCGCTCCAAATACTTAGAGTATGACAAAGTAATCAGAAAATTATCATAATCTTCTGTTTTACTTTCTCCCTGGGAGGGCAAAATTAATTTCAAAAACAAAACTAAATTTTCACCCTTTAACATAAATTATACTAATAAAATTAATTTTTAATATTATTTATCCCAATCAAAATATGCTCATTTTTCGCTAATTATTACAAAATATTTCACGAACTTGCGTTATTTCAGCGATTTGTATCATACTCTGTACATTGAGATATAATGCCTATTTTATAATTAAATTCAAAACAAGACCCTTTCAAGAAGGCTATAACCTTGTATTTACGTTAATTGCATCTCAAATATGCTAATTTTCAGAAGAGTTAGATAACCTCAAAAAAACAAATTTTGAATAAGTATAAATGCCTAAGTAATTCCAGCTATTGACAAATAGTAAATAATAAGAACTTGATTCCTGGCACTCAAGATCAAAATGTGTTTAAGTGCAGAAAAACAAACCTAATTTTTCCACAGCAACAAAAAGTTATTTCAAATCAAATTTAATATTTCCATAGATTAAGCAACACTTTTCTAAATTTCTCTAGAGCTAATATTAAAGAATGGCATTAAAAAGATGAGGCGATCGCTTACCTTAGTAATATCGCTCACTTCAGTAATGATGATGTTCTGAAAAATGCTTTGGGTTTGAGTTATACCTCAAGGGTTTATTGCTGTGCTTCAAGCTGAGTGGGAGGCGATAAAAGATATGGAAATAGAAAAGGAAGTTAAGATTCTGTTGTGTCGATATTAGCTTTTGGGGTACTTTGGGTAAAATTTTTTATTACTACAGATAAAGCGCAATTTGGTGAGGACATCAATAAAGTATGTTAAGGAAAAAAGCTCATAAAGTATTGTGGCAATATCAACAAGGAAAACGGAATTTCCAAGGTGCCAATCTTAGGGGTTTGTCTTTCCAAGGAGAAGATTTGTCTGGTGCAGATTTTAGTTTTGCTGATATTCAGAGTACTAATTTTCGTGGGGCAAATCTAACTGGGGCTAAGTTTTGTGGAGCTAAAGCAGGGTTAGGAAAGCTTTGGGTTTTAGTTACAATTTCCTGTGTTATTGTTTTAATAAAAATTTCTTTTTCTTTTACTATATTAATTTCATATTTTATATCACCATTTTATATAGGTAATCAAGATAAAATTGGTTACTGGATAACCGTAATTGTAGTTTTTATATTTTGGACAACAATTATTTTTAAGGGGATTAAAGCCTCTACTTTGGGTTGTCTTATAATTTTTACCGGAGCTTTTGGCATAGCTTTAAGCTTATCAACTATTGGCTCCAGTGTACTCTCATTCTTGACTTTACGCTTACGCTCACACTCACTATTTCTATTATTCGTATATTTCTTGTATGTAATAATTTTAGGGAAAGATATCACGCCATTACCCACATACATAACTTTAAAATTCACTTCAATCTTATTTCCAGTTTTTTTCTTCCTTTTGACATTAGCTTTTGACTACTTAACCAGGAATAGAATAGCTTATTTCTTGGCTTTTTTTACAGCCATATATTTATTATTACCGTTACCCTACTTTAAAGAAAGTATAACCTTTCCTTTTGATGTAGTTCAAATATGTCTAAGTATTTACATTTCTCGTCGAGCATTTAAAGGAGATGAAAAATATGGCCTAATTCGTAGCATAGCTAATTCATTTGTTACTATAGGTGAAACTTGCTTCAGAGAAGCAAACTTAACTGATAGTAATTTTACTAACGCTATCCTCAAAAATACAGATTTTATGGGGGCGAATATAACTCGTACCTCATGGAAAAATACTAAACTAGATAATATTCAAGCAGGAGGAACTTATCTAATAGATGCAAAAATTAGAAAGCTAGTTAACATAGGTGGTGAAAACCAGAACTTCAATTCTTTTAACTTACAAGAATTTAATTTTCAAGGTATAAATTTAACCAATATCAGTTTCATCAAAACTAACCTAAGATTATCTAATCTAAAAGAAGCTACTCTTTTTAATGCCAAGTTACAAGAAACACTTTTAGATCGAGCTGATATCACTAGAGCTAATCTTAGTGGTGCTGAACTTGTAAAAGCTCAAATAGTAGAAACTAACTTGAGTGGAGCAAATCTTAATGGAGCAAACTTAAAAGAATCTATAGCTATAAAAGCCAACTTTGAAGAAGCAAATTTAACAGGTGCTTGTATAGAAGATTGGCATATTAACAAAGAAACTAATCTCAAAAATGTAAAATGTGACTATATATTCTTGAAATCAACTTGGAATGAAAAACAAAAAAAGTATGTTTTTGAAGAACGTCGCCCACATCAAGAAGATACTTATTTTGCTCCTGGACATTTCGAGAAATTAATTAGAAAATCCCAAGAAACAGTTGATTTAATATTTAGTAACGGTATTGATTGGAAAGCATTTATAATCTCCTATGAACAATTAAAAATTGAAGCAGGGAAAAATACTTTACCCATTTCAGCAATTGAGGATAAAGGAGATGGAACTTTTGTTATCAGAATTGAAGCTTCACCCGAACTAGACAAAGGCAAAATTGAAAGGTCATTTAAAGCTAAATACAAAAAACAGTTAAAACTTAAGGAACAACAATATCGTCAAGAATTAAATCTTAAGGATAAAGATATAGAATCTTACAAAAGAGAAAATACCAGATTAGATAAAATTATTGGACGTATAACAAGTCAACCAATTCAAATTAATCAAAATCAAGGAAATTCAATCATGTCAGGCGATCAATTTAATATAAAAAAAAATCATGGTTTAGCTAGCAACAAGGGGGGAATTGAAAGCTCAAAAATTGCCCCTACAATTAATGAAAATAATCAGAGTATTAGCGGACAAAATAACACAACAACTCAAAGTAACAATACCTCATTCAAGCAAAGTCAAATTTCTCCAAGTTCTGAACAACAAAATTTAGATGAAGTAGTGGCAGAACTCAAAAAAATTATCCAAAGATTAGAACAACCCAACTCTACAGAAACTACAACAGGTCAAATGGTTTTAGCTGCTCAAACTATTGAAGTAGTCGAGAAGAATCCTACCCTCAAACAACGAGTTATTGGAGTATTGAAAGGAGCAGGAACAGAAGCATTTAAAGAAGCTCTCGACCATCCAGTTGTTAATGTTTTAGTTGCAGGAGTTCAAGGTTGGGTTGAGCCTTAATATCATGTCCAGTAGGATTTTAGGATAATTAGAAAGAAATATGGAACTTAAAGGAAAAATCGGGCGCTTGATATATCTGCACCTTTTCCTTCGACTACTATAATTTATAGCTATAAGATTGGAAAATTAAAATTATGGATACTATTAAATTAAACCTCAACAAAATTATTGAATTTACAAACGAACAATTTTTTCAACTATGTCAAAATCATCCAGATTATCAATTTGAGCGTACAGTAAAAGGAGAATTAATTATTATGCCACCCACTGGCGGAGAAACAGGTAAAAGAAACTTTGAACTTGCTGTACAATTAGGAATTTGGAATAAACAAAATAAATTGGGAGTAGCTTTTGATTCTTCCACTGGTTTTACACTTCCTAATGGTGCAGACCGCTCTCCTGATGCGGCTTGGATTGAACAAGAAAGATGGGATAATTTAACCGTCGAACAAAAGGAAAAGTTTATTCCTTTATGCCCTGATTTTGTGGTTGAATTACGTTCAAAAAGTGATGGTTTGAATAAGCTGCAAGAAAAAATGCAAGAATATTTAGATAACGGGGTAAAATTAGGCTGGTTAATTGACCGAAAAAATCAGCAGGTAGAAATTTATCGGCCTAATCAAACTTTGGAAATTATCAAAAATCCAACAAATTTATCTGGGGAAAATATTCTTCCTGGATTTGTTTTAGATTTGTCAGATATTTTGTAGAAGTAGTGATAATGAATAAGCCATACAACAAACTTAACAGCAACAAAGCCAAAAAAAAACAATAAATAAGGTGTTGAAATACCTATTTATTGCCCATGTTTCAATAGTCAATTTGACGCTAAGTAAGGAGTTAGTAGCTAAACTCCTACAACTAGAAATACTTCTTGCTTCTTGCTTCTTGCTTCTTCCTTCCTCCTTTACAATAAATCCTTAAACTTAGGATGATTAGCCAAACTCTTCAAAACTTGCTTAATATCCTGAGACCGCTCCTTTTTCACAATCAAAGTCACATTCCCATCCCTAACAACAA
>NZ_CEZPJD010000420.1:0-6741 GCF_983059655.1 Okeania sp. | reverse complement strand
GTAAGGAAAGCAATCTCAGGAGTTGCGCAAGATTACTTCTACTACAAGCATTGACATAATAAAGACAAGTGCCTTTTTGGGGTCGAATTGCAGTGCGCCTATTTCAGCTCTTTATGCTCAAAAAGGAGCGTATTTTAGGCTCATAGTTGGGCAGAAAAATCATTCTTACAATTCTTACTTCTACCTCCTGGATTATTCCTATTTCTCCTGTCTTCCCCTCCTGGGAGGGGTTAGGGGTGGGTTTACTCCTAAGTAATGAAGATTGATATCATACACTAATTCACCAACATCCATAAAATTTTTCCGTCTTTCTTCTTCCTTCTTCCTTCTAAATTATCTCATCATTTTGCATAGCCTGATTTTTAACTCTTGTTGGTAAAGATAAGAAACTCCAGGCAGATTTTTCTTCAATTTCATTGGTTGGCGGAGCAAGCACAATTAAACCATCAGGAATACACTTAATTTCAACTGGGGTAGTGCCAATAATTTCACCGTCAAGTACAATTTTTTGTGGTGGATCTGTATTAACTTTTACCTGCTTTGTTCGTAAACCAATAGTATCTTGATCTTGAGCAGGAGTTTTAAATATGGCTGACCCGAACATTCTAACTACAGTATTAACAGCTTGCAGTCTACTATTAGAGGTAATAATCATTACTTCTAATAAACCATCATTCATAATTACTTCTCCTAAACCTTGAGCTAAAACTGATGTGGGTGGAGCTGCATTGGCAATAGTGATTGCCCCTGCTTCAAAGTTTTTGGTAACACCATCAATTTCTATTTCCACATCAAAAAGCTGTTGTTCATTTAGTTGCTGCCAACCTGCCATAACATAAGCAAGCACTCCCCAACGGTTTTTAGCTTCTCGATCTGCTCTCTCTACAGTTTCTGCTTCATACCCCACCCCTGCTAATAAAATCATGGTACGCTCATTACATTTACCAACATCTATTGTACGAATTTTGCCTGCTAAGATCACATCACAAGCACTTCTAATTGGTGTAATACTGGGAATTCCTAAAGCCATACCAAAAGCATTGGCAGTACCTCTAGGAATTATACCCAGAGGAATACCTGTATTTACTAATTCTCCAGCGACGGCAGAAACAGTGCCATCACCGCCAGAAGCAATAATGATATCTGCTTGTTTAGCGATCGCTACTTTTGTCAATTCTTCTGCTGTTTGCTCTACAGTGGTTTCGTGTATATGTAAATGTAGATGGGGTTCGAGAAGTGACTTAATTAATGATAATTCTTGTTGAGCATTGCCCTGGCCAGATACAGGGTTGAATATGAGGTGGGCAACAGTAGCTTGAATGAAACTATTAATAATTGTTTCAGCAGTGGCAATATTAATCGCAATGGGTATATTATGTACCAGACAAATACGCAGTAATAATTTGAGGTCTGGTTCATAAGATTGAGAAAATAGGTAGTCTACTAAACAGATAACAGCAATAATATTTCCTGTGGCTATTTCTGCTGCTATTTGAGCATCTCCTCCTAAGGAAATTGGTAATACAGAATTTATTTCTATAGCTGCTTTTTGCAAAAGATATTGAGCAGTGTCTTCTGGGGCAATTAATTGATAGCGAGATAGCACAACTTGATGTTTTTTGACAAATTCAGCTAAGTTGTCTTTTTTGCTGTCATAAGCAAGTAAAGCAATGGTATTTGCCATAGTTTTTATCCTGGAAAAATATGCAAGGAACTAAGGAGCAGGCAGTGATAAAAATATTTCTCTGTCTTACCGAATAATTGAGGCTTAAAGCCTTTCCTTTAAAGGAGAAACAAGAAAAAATTTTCCCTACTGCGTCAATCCTCTTATTTTTAAGGAGAGGTAATTATTAATTATTAATTATTGAAGGTTCATTATCAACTTATCTGAAGTTTTGATTGCAGATATTCGTGAGTATTTTTTACTTTAATTGTGAGATATTGGAGGCTTTTGTTTTAGGGAATAGGGAAGAAGAAAAAAACAAATATATAAGAATAATATAACTGCTATATTCTATATTTTCAAGGAACAGCTAAATTCTCACATCTGAATTCCCTATAGCTATATTATTAATTTAGTTTAAATGAATCTAAAAATTTTTCTACTGCTCCTGGGATTTCGTTTTCTTTTTCTATTTCACTTGCTCCAATCATATACAACCTTTTTCCTGCTAAGTAAACCCTGAATGTAATAGTTTCGACATCATTTTCGAGTACAAATTCTCGCCCTAAAAATCTTTCTGAATTGTAGGGATAATCCCTGCTCAATTTGAAATTTTTAACCTCAATAATTTTGTTTTTTACTCTTACTAATACATCTTTTCCATCAGCCAATTGTTTACTATTTAAAACGTCGGAATAAGCAACTACAAATCTTGCTGATTCAGGATGACTTGCAAATACTTTAAAATTAATCTTTCCATTCTTAATTTCAATAACTTCTGTCTCAGCCGTCATTCCACCAGTAGGCATCCAGATGGTAAAATCACCTTCTTTAAAAAGAAATTTTTGCCATTCTATCTGCCCCGATTCAATCGTTAATACAGATTGGGGTTTTTGTGTTTCGAGTTGTTTCATTTCCTGCTCTATCTGTAGTCTTCCTTTTTCAAAAAAGTCTGGACGGTTATTCAAGAAAAAACGAGTTTGTTTGTCTATAGTTTGCCTGGAATTATATAATTTCAAGTCCCAATTACTACAGCTAGTATTGAAAACGGCTATAATTGTGATTAAGAATAAATTAAGAATAGAAGATTTTCTTAAGTAAACAGAGACAATACTTCTATACTTTTTATTATCTATTGAGGAATTTTTCATAGTTCGTTAATTTAGAGTAGCTATATTCATATTATACTTAATATTAACTATGTTATCGCAATATGATTTTAGTTGTGAGATCTTAAAAACTTTTAGTTAACACTGGATCTGGGAACAGGGAACAGAGAAGAATAAAAAAATCTATCATATGAATATAATAATTGCTATCTTCTATACTTTTAAATAACATTTCAATTCTCACAACTGATTCGGTGATTGCTATAGAATAATTTCAGTTTTTATTTATACAAAATTATTGGAATTTTACATTGTCAAAAAAAACATTTCAATCAAAACATCCTTTTTTACGTTTGCTCAACTATGGAAGTAGTTATCGTATTCAAATTTGGCAAGCTACTATCTGTTCGATTTTAAATAAAATTTTCGATCTGGCACCTCCAGTTTTAATTGGAGCAGCAGTTGATGTTGTTGTTAAACAAGAAGATTCTCTGATTGCTCAATGGGGAATTCAAGATATTTTTGGACAGCTTTTAATTCTAACATTTCTGAGTTTAATTGTTTGGGGATTAGAATCAATTTTTCAATATGCTTATGAGCGACTTTGGCGTAGTTTAGCTCAAAATATTCAGCACGACCTACGTATTGAAGCTTATAGTCATTTACAAGATTTAGAATTAGCCTATTTTGAAGAACGCAGCACTGGCAATTTAATGGCAATTTTAAATGATGATATTAATCAGTTAGAAAGATTCTTGGATGTAGGAGCAAATGAAATAATTCAAGTGATAGTAACAGTCACAATTATTGGCGGTGCTTTTTTTGTTTTAGCTCCTAGTGTGGCTTGGTGGGCAGTTTTACCAATGCCTTTTATTATTTGGGGTTCAATTTGGTTTCAAAAATTTTTAGTGCCTCGTTATGCTGAAGTTCGAGAAAGAGTAAGTTTATTAAGCGGGCAATTATCTAATAATCTTTCAGGAATTACTACTATCAAAAGTTTCACAGCAGAAGCTTATGAAGTAGGAAGAATTACTCGAGAAAGTGAAGGTTATAAAACCAGTAATAGACGGGCGATCGCTTTTTCTGCTGCTTTTGTACCTTTGATTAGGATTATAATTTTTATCGGTTTTACTGCAACTTTATTATTAGGTGGTTTAGAGGCAGTTGCTGGTAGATTAGCTGTAGGTACTTACAGTGTTATGGTATTTTTAACTCAACGATTATTATGGCCTTTAACTCGCTTAGGACAAACTCTTGATTTATATCAAAGAAGTATGGCTTCTACTAATCGGGTGATGAATTTATTGGATACTCCGATTACTATTTCTCCAGGAAATATTGCTTTGTCTGTTGAGTCAGTCAAGGGAGAATTAGAGTTAGAAAATGTCACTTTTGCTTATGGTAAAAATTCACCTGTTGTGGAAAATATTTCTCTCAAAATTCCTGCGGGGAAAACTATTGGAATTGTCGGTTCGACAGGTTCGGGAAAAAGCACAATAGTAAAATTATTACTGCGGTTTTATGAAATACAAGCAGGTAGAATTACTCTCGATGGTATGGAAATAAATCAGATTAATTTACAAGATTTACGGCGAGCAATAGGTTTAGTTAGTCAGGATGTATTTTTATTTCATGGAACTGTGGCTGAAAATATTAATTATGGTTCTTTTGATGCAACTTTGCCAGAAATTATTGCAGCAGCTAAAATTGCTGAAGCCGATGATTTTATTAATAAATTACCTCAAGGTTACGATACTATTGTTGGTGAAAGAGGACAGAAATTATCAGGGGGTCAAAGACAACGAATTGCTATTGCTAGGGCGGTGTTAAAAAATCCTCCTATTCTGATACTTGATGAGGCAACTTCAGCAGTTGATAATGAAACTGAAGCAGCTATTCAAAAATCTTTAGAAAAAATTACTCAAAACCGGACAACAATTGCTATTGCTCATCGTCTTTCTACTATTAGAAATGCCGATTGTATTTATGTGATGGAATATGGCAAAATAGTTGAATTTGGTCGTCATGAAGAGTTATTAGAAAAAGCAGGAATTTATGCTGGTTTATGGCGAGTACAATCTGGTTTAAAGTAAGGAATAAAACAGAATGAATAAGGTAAAAGGTAAAAGGTAGAAGGTAGAGTTCAGAATATAGGAGTAAGAAGGCAGAAAGCAGAGGTCAGAATGCAGTAGCAAAAAGGAAGAAAGAAGAACGAAAAAGTGAAATAGATTAAAAAAAATCCTATGCTTTTCTTATTTTCTATTCCCTGTTTCCCGAACTACTCTATAGATGTTGCATATAACTTCCCTAACTATTCCCTAATATGACTCTAAGGAAGCATTCAGTCATCAGCTATTGCCTTTAGTTTTAGATAAAAGCTTTATTAATTGAGGTAGATTAAATCTTATGTTTTCTTCTCCCCTACTCCCTCTTTAACTGTCAATAAAAAAATGAAAATCCCAATGTATCTCGACAAATTTAAGTCGCGCTTTAGAGAATTAGAATATTTATTTTTAGGAGATAAATCAGCCTATAATACAAAATTAATTCCTTGTACCAAAGAGGAAATTTATGGTCTTGAAAGTCGCTTACAATTATTCTTACCTGATGCTTATAAAGAGTTTCTTTTGTGGGGAGGAAAATGGGCAAGAGGATTTCTGGAAGGATCGTCTTGCGGATCGTATTGCTTTTTTGAAGACCTTTTGGATATTCAAGAAATAGCTGTTGAACTTTTAGAAGACAATCAGTTTGCTGAATCTTTACCACCAGATGCTTTTGTGTTTTTCATGCACCAAGGGTATTTTTTTAGGTTTTTCAAGACATCTGAAGGGAACAATCCACCGATATATAGCTATCTGGATGGCCAAGCTCTCCTAACCTTTAAAAACGAATATCCAAGTTACAGTAATTTTTTAGAAAATGAACTAGAATTATCAGCAAAATTTATGGTTTCAAATACTGAAGAAAAGATTTGTAGAGCACTATCAGAACTATCTTGGGACGAATTTATCGGACTTTACTACGAAAGTTTAGGAGATGAATTTATCAAGAGTTACTATGAATATTTATTTGAAAAGTAATAGGGCGATCGCCAAGTTGAATATCACTATATAATACCGCGTTTAAATCATCATATAATTTTTAACTTCACATTTAGCTATGAATAAATTAAATACTAACCTACCTAATAAAGACAAAAATAATTGGCAACATCAATTAAATAAATTTGTCAGAAATAATCAAAAAGAATTAGCTGCTTTAGCATGGGGTCTACATTTAGAAAAGGGAGAAACTGATGAGACAGTTGGAATTGATTTAAAAGGAACACCAAAATTTGTATATTGTTCAAAAGCAGCTATAGAAACATTAAATCGCAATGTTGATGGTAAAATTCAGGAAATATTAGGTTTGATAGATGGTTATAAACCAGAATTAGAAGTATTAATGATTGCTATTGGAGATGGTCAAATAAAGTTAGTTTATTTTCAACCAGAAATATCTCCACCAGACTGTTTTGAACAACTAGGTCAGGATGTTGATAATTTATTAGAAATATTAGAAACAGGAATGAGTGAGTCTATTATAGCAATTTAAAAAAGTTAGCAGTTAGTATCTAAAGTTAAAAGTAAGATTTTATAGGTTCAAAACTTTGATAATTGATAACTAAAAGCTGATAACTGATAACTGATAACTGAAATGACTATTCCTATTAATAAAATTCAGCTTAACCCAGGTAGTCTAATTACCCTTAATGACTTAACCTGGGAGCAGTTTGAAGCATTTCTGGAGGAAAAAGAAGCTAAAGGAATAAGGACACGAATTGCTTATATTCAAGAAACTTTAGCCATAATGTCTCCTCTCCCCGCTCACGAACGGCCACACCGAATTATTAGCGATATTGTGAAAGTATTGCTGGACAGTCAAGAGCGAGACTGGGAAGAGTTTGGTTCGACAACCTTTAGAAAAAGA
>NZ_CEZPJD010000419.1:0-6798 GCF_983059655.1 Okeania sp. | reverse complement strand
CTACTCCCCTACTCCCCTACTCCCCTACTCCCCTACTCCCCTACTCCCCTACTCCTCACCTCCAAATATATGATAAAACCGAATTTGATATTAATTCTGGGCAGTGAAGAAGATATTCATGCTGCCCATCTCAAAAAGTCTCTGATGGAAAAAGGAATAACAGTTGACTATTTAGATACTCGTTTATTTCCCACTAAGTTAAAAATCACTTGGCAACCTATTACTCACAAAGGATGTTTAACATTTCCAGATGGCAGAAAATGGAATTTAGCAGATATAAATAAAATTTTTTGGCGGACTTTTGCAGGGGTTAATGTTCCGAAATTAACTGATTCATATCAGGAGAGAATAGCAGTTAATGATTCGATGGGTTTATTACGTTCTTTTATGCGGTCTCAACCTGAAAAATGGGTGAATAGTTGGGAGGCTTATGAATTTCATAAAGAAAAACCTTTGCAATTAAGTTTAGCCAATAAAATAGGTGTGACTATTCCCGCGACTATTATTACTAATAATGCTGATGAAATTTTAGAATTTTCTCAAGCATTTAAAGATGTAATTTTTAAACCTGTTTATGGAGGTTCTCATACTCAATTTTTAACCAAAGAACATCTAGAAATTAATCGGATGAAATTAGCATTAAGCATTTCTCCCGTAACTATCCAAGAATTTATTCCCGGTACAAATATTCGTAGTTATGTGATTGGAGAAAAAGTTTATTCTGCTGAAATTAGGAGTAGTTCCTTAGATTTTCGTGAAGATAAACAAGCAAAATTAATCTATTTAGAAACACCAGAAGATATGAAAAGACAATGTTTAGCTATTACTAAAGCATTTGGATTAAAATGGACTGGTATTGATTGGCGATTTAAACCTAATGGAGATTTTGTTTTCCTGGAGGCGAATTTTAGTCCGATGTTTCTTCATTTTGAAAGGGAAACAGGTTTTCCGATAACTGAAGACTTGATAGAATTATTAACAAGTTAACTAGCTCTCAGCTATCAGCAATTAGCTATCAGTTTAAAATTTTGTGTATAGAATTAGGTATCTGTTTGCGGAGCATTCCGGACTAAAACACTTTTTAAAGTTAGGCAAGAATATTTATAATAAATATAATTGTTATATATAAACAAATTCATATAACTATCCTTAAGGAGTTGGAAATGTCTGTACAATTATTGCGACGACTATTTACTGTATACCAGTATTATCAAATGCTGGAAGCAGGAATATTAACTGAAAATGAACGAGTAGAACTAATCCGAGGAGAAATTGTCAAAATGTCCCCTGTTGGTATTCATCACGCAGCTTGTGTGGACCGTATTAACGAACTATTCTTTTTGCGTTTAGCAAAAACTGTTACTGTGAGAATTCAAAATCCTGTGAGATTGAATGATAATTCTGAACCAGAACCAGATATCAGTTTGCTGCAACGACGGCCAGATTTTTATCAGACTCAACATCCTCAACCAGAGAATGTATTTCTTCTCGTAGAAGTGTCAGATACAACAGTTAAGTATGACCAAGAAGTAAAAATTCCCTTATATGCTGAGAATAATATTGTAGAAGTTTGGTTGGTAAATCTTCCTCAAAAATGTCTGGAAGTTTATCGACAACCTACTGCTAATGGTTATCAGACTGTACAGACTTTTAAGAGTGGTGAAACTGTGACAATTCAAGCTTTGCCTAATGTAACTTTTACTGTTGATGAAATATTGGGAGATTGAAACAAATTTTCAATATTAATTACCCAATACTATATAAATTTATTCTGTTCTAAGTATTAGCAAAAAAGCTTTTATCTAAAATAAAAAATAGCTGATAGCTTACAATTATCTCAAGGAGTTGAAAATGTCTGTACAATTATTGCGACGACTATTTACTGTAGACCAGTATTATCAAATGCTGGAAGCAGGAATATTAACTGAAAATGAACGAGTAGAACTAATCCGAGGAGAAATTGTCAAAATGTCCCCTGTTGGTATTCATCACGCAGCTTGTGTGGACCGTATTAACGAACTATTCTTTTTGCGTTTAGCAAAAACTGTTACTGTGAGAATTCAAAATCCTGTGAGATTGAATGATAATTCTGAACCAGAACCAGATATCAGTTTGCTGCAACGACGGCCAGATTTTTATCAGACTCAACATCCTCAACCAGAGAATGTATTTCTTCTCGTAGAAGTGTCAGATACAACAGTTAAGTATGACCAAGAAGTAAAAATTCCCTTATATGCTGAGAATAATATTGTAGAAGTTTGGTTGGTAAATCTTCCTCAAAAATGTCTGGAAGTTTATCGACAACCTACTGCTAATGGTTATCAGACTGTACAGACTTTTAAGAGTGGTGAAACTGTGACAATTCAAGCTTTGCCTAATGTAACTTTTATGGTTGATGAAATATTAGGAGATTAATACTAACAGGACTTACGCAAAATATCGAATGGTTATCAGACTGTGCAGAATTATCAGAACTCTAAAAAAATGGGCAAAAATTATGGAAAATTCCACAGAAGTAGCAGAAAATTTGAGAAATGTTTGGAATAATGTCTGGAATATTTTTGCACCTGACAATTCTTGGAAAGATGACCAGAGTAAACGCACTATGATTAAAGAAAAACTTGTTTATTTTTCTCCAGAGCATTCTGAGAGTGTAGAACACATAGACAAGGTTATCAAAGCTCTCACTAGAGGAGTAGCTCTAACACAAGCAGCAGTTGATTGGAAATACCCTACTATTGGGGATGAAAGTTTTTCTCGTAAGAAAGGTCGTACTCCACATGAAAAGTTACGAGGAGTTCAATGGCGACTTGTTATTGCTTATTCGGGTTTTGAAATTACTGCTAAAGGGTTGATGAATTATTTTGAAAGAAATACTAAACCAAAAATAATTCAGGATTTTATCAACAAGTGTAGCTTACCAAGTTATTCTAAATTAGAACCTCCTACTCCCAAAGAAAAATCAAATCTTGAAAAATGGTTAATTAAAAAAGAAGATGAGGCGATCGCTGAGTTTCTTGGAGTAACAGCAGGAGATGCTAAAATTATTAACCATTGGCTTGTTAGTTCCCAAGCTGTTTGTAATTGGGAAGAGGCTGTAAAATTAGCAAAAGCTCTCAGAAATACTACAGCTCATGGCTTTTTACAACCAACGAAAGTTGGCAGATGGAAGCTTAAAAATAGTTTTAGGATACTAGCTGATAACTTAGCAAAAATTATGACTTACGGGTTAAGAAAACTTGTTTAGAGATTATAGCCATTGCTTTATACTCAATATTTTATAAGAATTTACAGTAGTCTCTTGACAAACGCAAAATATACTGGTTTGATCAAAAAAAGCCTGCTTAATGCAGGCGACTAAGTGTATCCTCAGCCAGATGAGATTAAAATTCCAATGCCTGAAACTTGACAAGTTTTTCCGGTAATGTAAGTTCCCTCAGTGGCATATCCTAATATATGTGCGGCTAGGATACACTCCCCTCCACTAACAGGTATTTATTCGTAACTAGACAGAATTTAATAATCCTACTCAACTCCACGCAAATGAGTATGGCTTGAAGAAACTAGCTGATAACTTAGCGGAAATTATAACTCACGGCTTAAGAAAACTTTTGTAGAGAGTAAGGCTATTGTTTCAGGCTCAATACTTTACAATAATTTACAAAAGGGTATTGACAAACACAAAATATATTGGTTTAATGTATGTAAGAATATATCCTTAGCTAGATGATGCTAAGTATATCAAGGTTAGAACTTGACAAAATTCCGGTATGTAGGTTCTTTCAGCGATGTACTTAGTATAATGTGAGGCGGGATATATTTTCCCCGTATCTATTCGTAACTAGACAAAATCTAATAATCCTACTCAACTCTACGCAAATGAGTACAGCTAGTCTTTTTCAGAAATCTTGGACTACTTTGTTCTTCTAAGTCATAACGCGCCTCTAAATACTAAGATTTGAGAAAAATCATAGTAGACTCTTGACAAATGCAAAATATACTGGTTAGATATTTATAGTGAAATATCCCCCTGCTAAAGACAGAAAAACTGAATAGCAAAACAGACAAAATTAAATAGCAGATTGAGGGGATATTTCTTTGCTTCGTTACAAAAAATAATTTTTCTGGAATCAACTACAAAAATAACCATACCAACCTAACGCACTGTTCATAATCTGCTGATTGTTAGTCTCAAAAAAGCAGTAGACTGAACAACTAAAATGATGCGTTACGACGAATTGTTAAATCCCTTTCATAGCCTGAATTTAAGCCGTCTAAATGAGCCTATTTCTTATGAAAAAAATGAAAATCCCCGTAGGGATGTTCCATGGAACGTCCCTACTTTGTAGTCTACTCAATTGCTGCTATATATATTGTATTTCTGATACAATTTCCATTCCCTAAAAATATTTTTAGATGAAAACAGACAGCATATATTACAGACCCTGGTATTGACCAATGGATAATTGATAATTAGAGATAAAAAGGTAAACAAAATAAATTACAGATTTCCCAATAATTCCTAACTTTAAAAATCCACCGTTAAAGGCGCCCTCGGAAAAGGAATCACATCTCGAATATTCCCCATTCCTGTCATAAACTGCACCACTCTTTCAAATCCTAAACCAAACCCCGCATGAGGAACTGTACCATACCTACGCAAATCTAAATACCACCATAATTCCTCCTTGTTCATCTCCTGTTCATCTATCCTTTTCTCCAAAATATCCAAACGTTCTTCCCTCTGAGAACCCCCAATAATTTCTCCTATCTTTGGCACCAAAACATCCATCGCCCTAACTGTATTACCATCATCATTTAAACGCATATAAAAAGCCTTAATTTTTGCTGGATAATCAGTCACAATTACAGGTTTTTTAAATAATTCCTCGCACAAATAACGTTCATGTTCCGACTGTAAATCTAAACCCCACTCTACCGGATAATCAAACTTTTTATCCGCCTTTTCCAACAAAGAAACAGCCTCAGTATAAGTAATCCTTTCAAAACTATTATTAATAATCGTATCTGCCGTTTCAAAAACTGTTTTATCAATCCGTTTATTGAAAAATTCCATATCCTCCGGACAACTTTCCAAAACAGACTTAAAAATATGTTTTAAAAATTCCTCTGCCAAATCCATATTCCCTACCAAATCGCAAAAAGCCATCTCCGGTTCAATCATCCAAAACTCAGCTAAATGTCGAGAAGTATTAGAATTTTCTGCTCGAAAAGTCGGACCAAACGTATAAACATTACTAAAAGCAGTTGCCATAATTTCCGCTTCTAACTGCCCACTAACTGTTAGAAAAGACTGCTTTCCAAAAAAGTCTTGACTAAAATCAACATCTTGTTTTTCTGTGAGAGGAACTTTCTTTAAATCAAAATTTGTAACAGTAAACATTTCCCCCGCACCTTCACAGTCACTAGCACTAATAATAGGAGTATGAACCCACAAAAAACCTCGTTCTTGAAAAAATTGATGCACAGCATTAGCACAAGCATTTCTCACTCGAAAAACCGAACCATAAGTATTAGTTCGTCCTCGCAAATGTGCAATAGTACGAAGAAATTCAAAAGAGTGACGTTTTTTCTGCAAAGGATATGTTTCAGGATCGGCATCACCATAAGCGATCGCCTTTTCTGCCTTAAGTTCGATTCTTTGCCCTTTGGCTGGCGACTCTACCAAAATACCAGTTACTTCTATTGATGCACCTGTATTCATTTGCTGTAAACTTTCTTGATAATTTGGTATATCGGGATTTAATACCACCTGTAGGTTAGCTAAACATGAACCGTCATTAACTTCTACAAAAGCAAATTCTTTCAACTCTCGCTTAGTACGTACCCACCCTTGAATTTTTACTTTTTCATCAGGTTTACCGCTTCTTAATATTTCAGCAATTCGTTGCTTTGTCATTGATTTAATCCTGTTGATCGGACTTGCTATTTTGATTTATTTTTGGTATTATATCAAAATATAAGATTATATCATGTCCATATTAATTAGTTATAATTAGGACTTACACAGTACAAGGTATTTTCATCCGAAGCGACTGACAGGGTTTGTGGAGAAGTCCGGAATGGAAAGCAATCTCAAATCAATGAAATCATTTGCACTCACCGATAGCAAATTTCTAGCTCTGTCTAATTTTCTAGAAGGTGAATATAACAAGGTAGACTACCAATAATATCATGTTCGGTTGAATACTTACAAATAACCTAACGAGCAGTCAGCAGTCAGAATTTAGGAGGGATGAAAGGAGATAAATCCAGATAATTTCAGTATTTATTCGGTATTATCAGTTCTGAAATTTTATTTATAACTGAATTATCCGAACATTAGACATCTCCAGAAAAGAGGGAGTAGGCAGTAGGGAGAAATAATTGATAACTTCTGTGTGAGAATTGATTTTATTTTTTATTTTTGGAGATATCTATTATATAACATCACGGTCATTTCAGTTGCTACCGGACATGATATAACCAGTTAAAAAAGGTTCAAAAGCTTGTACAATAACCTTTTTTCCCTTCTGCCTTATGCCTTTTTGTACTAAATACATGAGCAAGACTAGGGAAATTTAAGATAGACGTGTTTCTCAAAATGGTGGTTGCGCATTGTAATTATTTTTGTTATTGCGCTTTTCAAATTGATGAACCATATCGTCATAACCAAAACCCTGTAGGGACATTGCATGCAACGTCCATACTGTGGTCTACTAAAATGAAAACCGCTGTAGGAGACAAAGCAGTGGGAGCATCTTGCTCCCGTACCAAGAATTTTTTGTTCCTATCTAG
>NZ_CEZPJD010000418.1:0-6807 GCF_983059655.1 Okeania sp. | reverse complement strand
GTCTAAAGCTTACCCTTTTAAGGGAATAAAAAGCGGTTGATATTCGGATATTCTCGTAGGGCAGGATGATGAGGAAACCTATGCCATATCAAATCGACCAAGAAAAAGAGAATATTCCAGATTTCAATCCCAATACTTTCCTAGGTCATGCTGCGCAAACAGCTAGAGGTACTGAAGTCCGCAATTCCGACCTGATGAGGCTAACTGAAATGACCCCGATTTCTATCAAGATAAGAGAGAAAAACTAGAATTTGATTAAAACTATCACGGATAAAGTTATTACTGCTTGTGGAGTAAAACTCATTAGTTGATATCAATGATTGTTTAAATATTTATGGCTTTATGGTTTAGTTGAACCAAAAACAGGAGATTCTTTTTTTGATGAATTTTAGTCATTTAGATACCCCTTGCGAGTGAAAAAAGCAAAACCACAGTATGTAGTAGATTTTCTAGAAAAATTAATATATGGCGTTTCTCAAAAAGCGTGAAATACACTTGTTTTTCTTCTTTTCTATCCTCTGTATTCCCGAATTACTACTTTGTAGAAAGGTTGCATACAACGTCTACTACTTCCTACTGGAGTTTAGACTAATTACAGCGGGCCAAAAACTTGCTGAGGGAGAATATTGAGATAGCCTAATTAGGCTGAAACTATTTCTGCATCAGCATTAAAACGACTTTTAAGTTCATTGTCCGCACGCCTGTGCTATGGGTTAATTGTGCCATGGCAAGACTTTTTGAAGGATTTGAATAACCTAGTCCTCACCCAAACTCCCTAAAAAATACAAATCATCAAGAGCATTGAGAATATTCGCATCCCTGATATTACCCTTGGGTTGTGAGTTTCAAGTCTTCATTGCTTCTGGGTAGATTATTTGAAAATCCCAAAATTTAGTCTAAACTCCAGTTCCTATTCCAGAGCAACAAACGAATGCGTGTACCTCAAATGGGAATTGCTATACATGATTTTTATTAAAAATTTTTTATTATAACACTATACATAATTGAAAAGTGGTCATAAGCTGTTAGTAGAAGGTTAAAAAAATCATAAGGAAGGAATTAGGACAAAAGTCGGAAGCATTTAGTCAGGGATTTGACCCCACTGAATGTAAGTCACTTTAAGAAGTAAGAGATTTAACCCTTGCTCTCTAAAGATTGTGCTGATGGAAGAAGCTACGGGCGGTCAAAAGAATTAGTCAACCTTCTTCATTTTTCCCTATTCCTTCAAGTTAATTTTTCTACAGGAGCAATGAATTATGACCACAACTACAAGGTTTAATTCTTATCTAATGGGCAACTTTGCCCCAGTGAGCGAAGAAATTACTGCTGACAACTTAGAAATCAAAGGCGAACTTCCTAGAGATTTGTCAGGAATGTATGTTCGTAATGGCCCTAACCCTCAATTTACCCCTCTAGGTAAATATGACTGGATGGATGGTGATGGAATGCTGCATGGAGTGAGAATTAGTGGTGGTAAGGCAGAATATAAAAATCGTTATGTACGAACAGGAGGTTTTGAAGTTGAACGAGACTTAGGTTATGCGGTCTGGAGTGGAAGATTAGAACCGCCTCAAGTTTCTAATCCTTACGGGCCGTATAAGAATGTATCTAACAGTAGTGTTAGTTATCACAATGGCAAATTATTAGCTTTTTGGGAAGCAGGGTTGCCTTACGCAGTTGAAGTTCCTAGTTTAGAAACAATTGGTCCATATTTGTGTGATGGTTACTTGGATTCTACTTTCACTTCTCATCCGAAAGTCGATCCTATGACTGGAGAATTAATATTTTTTGGTTACGCTCTTGATGCGCCTCCATATTTAAAGTATGGGGTAATTTCTAGTAATGGTGAGTTATTACAAATAGTACCTATCAATATACCCGTGCCTAGCGGGCCACATGACTTTGCCATTACAAAAAATTATACAGTTTTCATAGATTTACCATTGAGATTCCGTCCAGAACGAGTAGAGCAAGGTTTACCTGGTTGGATTTTTGAGAAGGGAGTGCCAAGTCGGTTTGGTATTTTGCCTCGGTATGGAAATAATGAAGATATTCAATGGTTTGAAGCTCATCCTTGCTATATCAATCATATTTTGAATGCTTATGAAAATGGGGATGAAGTAGTATTGTATGCTTGTCGGATGAGTTCAACTCATTCCTATACTAGTAATTTTAGAGATAGAGACCCTGATGAGAATATTCCTCGAATGTATGGTTGGGCATTTAATCTCAAAACTGGCGCGGTGAGAGAAGGAATGTTAGATAAAAGACCATCGGAGTTTCCTTCTATTAATCATCGCTTTGTCGGACGAGAGATGCGTTATGGTTATACTTCTAGGATGGCTTCAGTGCAACCTTTGTTTGATGGGATTATTAAGTATGATTTTTATACTGGTAGGTCAATAACCCATGATTTTCAGGAACAACGTTACGGGGGTTCTGTAACATTTGCGCCGAGAATAGGTGCTATTGATGAGGATGATGGTTGGTTACTAACGTTTGTGTATGATGAGAAAAATAAACGTTCTGAGTTATTGGTAATAGATGCTCAGAATATGAGAGAAGATCCTGTGGCACGAGTTATGTTACCTCAGAGAGTTCCTTATGGTTTTCACGGTACTTGGATATCTGAGATGCAATTGATAAATAGGATTTGTTGAGGAGTAGGGGAGTGGGGGAGTAGGGGAGTGAGGGAGTGAGGAAGTGGGGGAGTGAGGGAGTGAGGGAGTGGGGGAGTGGGGGAGTCTTAAAAAGGTAAGTTTTTAAGATTTGACAGGGAGACGCGGTGACACGGGGACGCGGTGATTGGATAATTGACTAATTAATTCAATCTACTCGCTCTATTCATTAGATCAAACTCCCGTCCTTCTGTCTGGGCATCTTCCTCTCTCCGCGTCTGGTGTGTGTCTCTCTCCACGCGTCCTCTCCACTCAAATTGGAAAAACTTACCCTTGTAAGAGTAGGGGAGTAGGGTCAATTTATCGTCTTTATCTTTTCCCTTATGGGTTTAATATCAAATCCGGTAGCATCGGTATAAAATCTTTTGAAGTAGGAGTCAGTCCTCAGTCCTCAGGAGGGAAAAAATTTATAAACATTTGGTAATGGTGAAGATGGAGAATGTTTTTATATCGAATCCGGTAGCATCGGTGTTATTCAATCTTTAAAGATCAGAGTAGGGGCTTTCTGGCCATTTGCTGACGCAAAGCTGCACTAACGCCCTTACCGATTGTATGACGATCAACAGAATTATATTACTCCGAAGCCAACGGATTTGATATAATAGCCTACCGTCTACACGGTGCTTAAAATTTTTTGGGGTTAGAAGCTCCATACAATTTTCCCTTCTGCCTTCTGCCTTCTTCAATTAACCCAACGATTTTGACTTTGTTCTAGATGTTCTAATAATTCTTGTTTATTCAAAGAAGGTTTTTTACAAATCAAACCTTGACAAACTAACCCTACAGAATTTTTAGGCAAATCTGCTTCAACCTTATAAATAGTAGTAGGAAAATAATGAGTAATTAAACTAGAAATTTCTGCTTCAGAGGTTCTAACTAAAGTTTGATTTCTATACCAGTCAAGAGCAACAAATAAACTCGGGCAAGCTTGAGGAGATTGTTTCATTATGCTGCTAAAAGCTGTTAAAGCTGACTCAGCTCGGTCGAGATAATATAATTCTTCGGTTAGCAAAGATAGACGTACTAAATTAGCAACTGCTATGCCATTTGCTGCGGGAGTTGCATTATCAATATAGTTCCGTTCTCGTAATATTAATTCTCCACTAACGTCGCTCGGTGAATTGTAATAACCTCCTGCTTCTAAACTCCATAAAAATTCATCAAACTCATCTTGTAATTTTACTGCTGTTTCTAGCCAATAATTAGTATTTGATGAATTAATAGAAGCCTGTTGTAAGTCTAGCAAAGCTTTTATAAATAAAGCATAGTCTTCTGACTGCGCCATTACTGTAGGTTTTCCTTCATAATTTAATCTATGAAAACGTTCGTCAACCCACTGATTTTTGATGATGAAATTAGCAGCATTAATAGCTAATTCTAGATATTCTGAATTGTTAAATACTGTGGCTGCCCGTGCCAACCCAGAAATCATTAAACTATTCCAAGCAACAATCATTTTAGTGTCTGTTACTGCCGGAATTCTACCAGGCCAATTATTATTTTTTGCTTCTTGATTATTGGTTGCTGGTGGAAAAGTTTTTATAGAAGAATGTTTGGCTCCATACCGTAATTCAAACAGTTTAGATAAGGAATTTTCTAAAGTTTCACTTAACTCTCCTGCTTGCTTTCTT
Source organism: Okeania sp. (assembly GCF_983059655.1). Taxonomy (NCBI): domain Bacteria; kingdom Bacillati; phylum Cyanobacteriota; class Cyanophyceae; order Oscillatoriales; family Microcoleaceae; genus Okeania; species Okeania sp. The sequence goes on along the minus strand of NZ_CEZPJD010000418.1, from coordinate 2,498 downwards.
TGCAAGACAATTTTTCCCTCGAAATTGCCAGTAGATGTTATGAAAAATTGTTCTGATAGTTCAGATAATTCTTCTGAGGTTAATAAATTTTCTAATTCTTGATAACTCCAAATATAGAACGCACCCTCTTCCGGTTCAGCTTCATCTGGAGTGGTAAAACTATCAGCATCTTGAGCAGCATAAAAAAATCCCTCTGGTGCAGTCATTTCTCGTTTTAGCCAATTTATTGTGCCAATAATTCCTCGTTTAAAAGCTGGCTCTTGATGTCCTGCACTCCATAAATTAGCTAAATATTCAACAATTTGACCATTATCGTAGAGCATTTTTTCAAAGTGAGGAACTGTCCAAGTTGCGTCTACTGTATAACGATGAAAACCTCCAGCAACATGGTCATAAATTCCTCCCAATGACAGATGTAATCCTCGTTGTAAACAAATTTGATTACCATCGTATTGAGATTCAAAATTAAACCTTGTTCCTTGTAATGCTGCTTGTCCATAAGGTATCATCGGAAAGCTTTGTTGAGAGTAGCGATCGCTAATAATTGCGGTACTAACTTCTAAACCTTTTTGCAGTATTTCTTGGCTTAATTCTTCTACTTCTGGTAATAAAACTGATTTTCTTAATCCCTCCAACATTTCTGATTTTAAATCGTTAAGTTTATTTTTTTCAATGTCATAAAATCTCCTAATCTTTTGCAAAACTTCTAAAAATCCTGGTCGTCCATAACGAGGTTCAACAGGGAAATAAGTACCACCAACAAAAGGTGTTAAATCATCAGGAGTTAAGAATATATTTAACGGCCAACCACCCTGTCCAGTTAACATTTGTAATGCCTGCATATAGATACTATCAACATCAGGTCGTTCTTCTCGATCTACTTTTATTGGTAAAAATTTTTCATTCAAATATTGGGCGATTTTTTCATCAGAAAAAGCTTCTCCTTCCATAACGGTACACCAGTGACAACTTGAATAACCAATTGATAGAAAAATTGGTTTATCTTCTCGCCGTGCAGTTTCTAAAGCTTCTTCACTCCACGGCCACCAATCTACAGGATTTTCTGCGTGTTTGCGGAGATAAAGACTTTGGGATTTAGCTAAACGATTGGTCATTTTTTCTTACTCCCTAGTTATTGTTAATATTGTCAATTATTCTGGTACTTTGAAAAGTAGATGATTAACATTTCCGCAGATTATAACGTATTTATGAATTTTAGGACTTGATTTTGATAAAGTATTATGATTAAATTTCAATATTCATTCTTTATTTATAAAACAAAATGCTTTGAATTAGTTGATATTTAATTCTTGTTTATTTTCGTTCCATAATGAATATGGATAAAAAATAATTGATTCACATTTTTTCTCTTATTCAATAATTAATTAGGGCTTGCTGAATAAATATAAAACCATTGACTTATATTGGTTTTAGCCTTTTTTGGTCTTGAAAAAGTACAAAGTTTTCGTTCTAGGGAACTCAAAAAGCTAGGATTTTGGGTTGATTATCGCAGAAAAATCAAGGGATAATTATTCCTACTGCCTCCTTTAAATTCCCCATTTTTCCTGTCTCCTAAAAAGAACAAAAAGACTTTTTTAGCAAACCCTAATCATGAATAATCAATTGTTACCTTTCCCTGAAATAAAGAGGATTAGTATAACTAAATAAATGTTGATTTTTTTGTTCTTCAAATAAGAAGAATTAAACTTTACAGCAGATTCCATCTTGGTGAAGTACACCCATAGCGGGCAAGATGCCTGCACTACAAATATTCCAGCTTTAATATCTGTATTTTATATACGTGAAATCTGCTATAACTATCTATTAATAACCTAGTAATCGTAATTTATCTTTCTATTTACTCTCAAAAATCATCAAGATTTAATGCCAATTACCAAAAGTAATGTGATGCTTGTGAAACACTTAAATTATTAAGTAAATGATGCAATAAAAATCATTTTTGTGATGATTATTAGCTAGTTAGTATTGATTATTATGATGTTAACTTCTTCCTGTACGGACGTTTTATGCAACATTCCTACCTACTCCTCCTTCTGGGAGTCTACCCTTTTAAGGGGATAAAAAAAAGAGGGTGCATCTCATATTTGCAAAAATACTTTTTTCCTATATATCCCCTGTTACCTGTTGCCTTTCGGAGCTGTTGCCTAAAAGCGATAAATTTTTGGCTTTATTCAAAATTGAGATGCACCTAAACAAAGAGAATTCCGTATTTTCTTACCTCCTTATTGCAGAAGTACTGATAACTGATATAGCAATGAGCGCTGGTATATTTACAAATTGCAGGATTTGCCCAATAGCTAAAAGTCTTATGTTATCGGCAATTTATTCCCTCTGTTGCCAGATGAGCTGTTGCCTGTTGCCTGCGCAGCTAACTAATACTTGACAAAATATACGTAAGCATTCAGCCGTAAGCATTCAGCCGTCAGCTATCAGCTATTGCTTTTAGTGAGCGATCAAAGCAATATTTAATTAGGCCT
>NZ_CEZPJD010000417.1:0-6811 GCF_983059655.1 Okeania sp. | reverse complement strand
AGTTTTGAAATAAGGTCAATAGTTCCTGGTCACTATGATGGAATAGTGACTTAACTATCGGATGATTAGATTCAGGAAATGTGTAAGTAGGCTCTGTTTTTAGCATAAAGTATAAAAAATTTAGATTAATTCTAAGAGGTTGTCTGAGAAGTCCCATTTACTACATCCAAGCCCTCATGCATCCCAAAATTTCGGGGGATTTTTTAGAAGCAAATTGACTCTTATTCCCCCCAAAGTTGGCAGTAGGGGGGCAAAATTCAATATCAATTTTTCAGGCCCCCGCGCATCCCCCAAAATTTGGGGACTTTTAGAAGCAGATTGACTCTTATTCCCCCCAAAGTTGGGGGGTTAGGGGGGCAAAATTCAGTATCAAAAAACTTTTCAGATATCCTCTTAGAGTGGTGATATAAAATCCCGTCATACAGTATATATTTATAATTCTATCTACACTTAAATATTAAATCAGACCATCTTCGCGTCTTCGCGTCTCCGCGTCTCCGTGTCTCCGTGTCTCCGTGTCTCCGGGTCCCCGCGTCCCCGCGTCCCCGTGTCCTACCACCACCAACTAATTTTTTCAGCAGGCCCTAATATATTCTGTCCATGGCCCTATGCCCTCCCCACTGTTCAACAATTTTATCGTCATATTCATCAGAAATTGCTAAAACTGCTCTTACTGATGCTTCTAATTCTGGTTTATCGCAAGTAGAGCCGACTATTGTATGTTCAAATATAATGCTATTATCTTCATCTATACCAAAAGCACCAAACCGCATTTTACTATTTTCTTGCAGTAAAAATCTCATCAAATCTGCTTTTAAATCTACATTTGTCACCACATAGGAGCGAGTATTAATTATTGCCTCATTATCTCCCCAAGCAAAAACAGATACTTCAACTAAGGCAGAACCCATAAATAAAGTAATGCCTGGTAAGTCTTGTCTCACGCAGGGAAATTTATCAAATAATTCTCTCATCCAGAGAGATACTTTGTTATAGCAAGCTTCTTGTACATTTGTTTCAAATTGCATTATTTTTCTCCAAAAGCTTTACGGCGTTGCTGAATTAGTGTATAGTTTATAACTTTAATTACTTAGAACTCAGGAGTCAGGAGGGAAGAAAGAAAAAGAGAAGTAGAAGGAGAAAATTTTTTGTTTGCTAGCGCACAACGCACGTTAACCTGTAAGCGGAACTGAGTTCTATTGCGCTCTCACTTGGACATGATATCATACCTCAAATCACCAATGCAAAAAATACAATTATTATACTATATCAATTCTTGAAGTTTGAGATAAAATAGGCTGTAAGTTGATTATTTTAGTAAGGATACAATTATGAGTGAAATATTAACACCTAATTTAGTAGCCGAAATTCTCACTGCATTGGGATCGGTGGGTTTTTTATTCCTGGCAATTCAAGCATTGCAATTGCTAAAACAATAATGGCATTGATATAGTGTTGTACGCAGGCAACAGGCAATAGGATGAATAAATCATGTCCAGATAACCAGTGATAAAAAACTTTCTTTTTTCTGTCCTCTGCCTTCCTTCCTCCAAACCATAAGTATTCAACCGGACATGATATATAGCGCTACGCATTAAGGTGTTTGACATTTCTAAACCCTGTTCGTGGAGCGCTTCCGCACCGAAAACCCTTTAACAGTTTGCTATTCCCTGTTCCCTGTTCCCTGTTCCCTATTCCCTAGCGCGTAGCGCTATAACTTTCTAATTTTAAAAAGTGTACCTTGCCAGAAGCTTCACCAACAATAATTTTTACCCCATCTTCTGCCACAGCGCAACACTCTAAAGAACTCTCTCCTGTAAAATGGGCGATCGCTTGTCGCTTTTCTAAGTCCCAAACTTTGAGAGTACGATCGTCAGATGCAGAAATCACTTGCTGACCATTTGGTATGACAGCAATTGAACTTACCCAGTCAGTATGACCGCTCAAACTAAATAATTCCTCTGCAGTTTCCAAGCACCAAACTTTAATAGTTTTGTCAAAAGACCCAGAAATTACTCGCTTACCATCTGGCGTTACAGCCAAAGCTTTCACCCATCCATTATGACCGACTAAAGTAGAAACTTCTTCTGCAGTTTCCAAGCACCAGACTTTAATAGTTTTATCAAAAGACCCAGAAATTATTCGCTTACCATCTGGCGTTACTGTCACTGAACTTACCCAGTCAGTATGTCCTACAAGAGTAGCAACCTCCTTTAAAGTTTCTAAACTCCAGACTTTTAGAGTTTGGTCAGATAAACAGGCGATCGCTCGTTTACCATCTGGTGTAACTGCCACAGCAAAAATACATCTAGTATTACCTTCTAGACTCAACAACTCCTGCCCTGTTTCCCAACTCCAAATTTTGAGAGCGTTATCATCAGAAGCTGAAATAATACGTTTGTCTGGTAATGCTGCTACAGAATTAACTCGATCGGTATGACCTTTAAGAGTAGCAACTGATTTTGTTGTGTTTAAATTCCAGACCTTAATTGTGTTATCCCAAGATGCTGATGCTGCTAGTAATTCTGGCAGTGCCACTGCTGCATTCACCCTATTAGTATGGCCGATCGGAGGTGGTAATTCTACAGAAGTGTCAAGACTCCAAACTTTGAGAGTAAAATCATCAGACCCCGAAATTATGCGTCCATCTGGTAAAACTGCAACTGCATATACAGAGTCAGCATGACCTTTGAGAGCAAATAACTCTTCTCCTGTCTGGAGACTCCAAACTTTGAGAGTATTGTCTGAAGCAGCAGAAATAATTCCCTTACTGTCTGGAGATACTGCTACTGCATTTATCCCTTTAGCGTGACCTTTGAATGTTAGAGTAGTTTTTTGGCTGTGCAAATTCCAAACTTTAATTGTGTTGTCAGAAGAACCGGAAACTACTTGTCCTTCTGGAAGTTTCGCCACAGTTCTCACACCACCCTCATGACCACTCAATGTAAACAATTCTTCTCCTGTCTGGATATTCCAAATTTTGAGACTGCGATCAGATGACCCTGAAATAATTTCTCGGTCGGATAATACCGCCAACGAATTTACCCAACCTTTATGACCAGTGAGAGTAAATTCTTCTTTTTGTGTTTCCAAATTCCAGACTTTAATCGTATTATCTGAAGAACCAGAAATTAATCTACCATCTGGTAATACTGCTACTGCTCTTACTCCTCTTGTATGACCAGTGAGAGTGAGAAATTCTTCAGTTGTTTCTAGGTTCCAAATCTTAATACTAAAGTCATCAGAGCCAGAGACCGCCCATTTATCATCTAGCAATGCTATGGCTCTAATTCTCGCCTTGTGACCAGTCAAGGTCGCTATTTCTTTCCCAGTTTCCAGGTTCCAAACTTTGAGAGTATTGTCAGCAGAACCAGAAATTACCAATCCTTCTGGGGTAACAACTACTGCATTTACCCAGCCTGTGTGACCAATGAAAGTTCGTAGTAGTCTACCTCCTGGAGGTGTGAGACTTGGTGCCATTGGTCTTAACCAGGGTGTCCGGTTCCAGGATTTTGCTTGTTGTAGCATTTCCTGAATTTCTGGTATTTCAAAAGATAGCAGTCGCCCCCACAGTTGTCCTGCTAGCTGGGTTTTATCTTCGACAAGGATATGAGATGATAGCTCAATTGCCCCTTGAATTAATTTTAGAGTTTTAATTTTTTCTCTTGAGGTCCATACATTGGAATGCATGGCTTCTTCATAATCATTTAAGAGATATTCTACTCCAAATAAATATAGTCTTGATTCGATAAAATCGAAATCTGTGAGTAAACGATGCAATTGTTCTGTATCAGATTCACTCACGAGAAAACCTGGTAAAGTTTCTAAGAGATAGTATTGATCTTCTAGGGGCATTTGAGCTAAATTTTCTCTAAACTCACCCATTTCAATTTCCTTGTTATACTGATGTAAACTAATAGGTATTTGTGCAAAATTAATTTAACATCTTTAAGCAGGGAGTAGGAAATAAAAATATACTTGTTTGCTTGAGCAGTAGATATAAAAATAATTTTGCCTACCTATTTAATATGACCATCAAATATACAATTAATTTAGCTTTAGTGCTTATACATTTTATACATTTTTGACACTCCCCGCGCTCTTCGCGACTGGGATTCTTGGTTCATCGACTCGCCATCACTTGACAGGCCGAAGCCAACCAAGCCAGAGGGCAAATCTCCCGCAAGCGTATTAGTTTCCCTGTGCCCCAAGGTACTGAGCGCTTTTTTTAGGATGTTTTTGGCTGCATTAATATCTCTATCTTCTACATAGCCACAATGAGGACAAATATGAGTTCTAGTTGATAAAGACTTTTTAACTTTCCCACCGCAATTAGAACAATTTTGAGAAGTATTTTGTGGCGATACAGCAATAGTTAATTTGCCGTACTTTCTTCCAAAATGTTCTAACCATTGTCGAAAAGTTGACCATCCAACATCACTGATTGATTTGCTTAAATGTCGATTTTTTACCATGCCTTTAACATTTAAGTCTTCGTAGGCTATCAAATCGTTAGATTGAATCACGGAATATGCTACTCCCTGGCAATATTCTTTTCGCTGCCTACTTACTCTTAAATGCTTTTTGGCATATTGACATCTGGCTTTATGGTAGTTTTTAGACTGCGGTTTTGCACCCTTTTTGTACTTCTTGGATTTCTGTCGATTAGCACGGTTTAACTTCTTTTCCGATTGCCGATAAAACATTGGATTTTCTACAGTATTGCCATTACTATCTGCTAAGAAATATTTGATGCCAACATCTAAACCGACTGCTTTTCCTGTTGGCTCAGTTTCAACTTTGACATTTGCTTTAATAGCAAATTGGCAATAATAACCATCAGCACGTTTTATCAACCTAACCCGTTTAATCTGGTCTAGTTGATAATAGTTAAGGTCATAAGTTCCCTTCAACTTAAGCTTACCAATACCTTTTTTGTCCTTGAATGTAATCGCTTTCCTATTCTCAGATATCTTCCAACCAGACGTTTTATATTCTAAAGAACGGCAATACTTTTTGAATTTAGGATAACCTCTCTTGGTGCGCGTTCCCTTGCGACTGTCGTCGTCGCGGGGTCGCACCGCTTTTTTACCGGGTATTTGCTTCTTGCAGTTATTGTAAAATCGACTAATCGCACTCCAAGCTCTTTCTGCCGCAGACTGTCGAGCCATTGAATTTAATTCATTAACAAAAGCAAATTCTTTAGCTAATACAGTGCAATGTTTATTAAGGTCATATTTGCTTACACCTTTATTGTCCATCCAATACCTCAAGCACTTGTTTTGAATGAACTGAGATGTCCTAATCGCCTCGTCTATTGCACGATATTGGAATTCTTTTGCTTTCACTTTAAACTCATAAATTATCATAGCCCGACCTTACCATCTTTATGCTTGGTATTATACCATAATTGACTGAGAAAATGTTAAGAAAAGCGAAGTATTTTTTGTTAAGATATTTAACGGCGACTAAAGTCGCCCGTTCGCTCTTCATCGACGCGCTGAAGCGACGTGGTTTTCAAGAAGAGCGAACTTTTCTGATAATATTGAGAATGAGGATATCCCCTACTTCCTGAAAAAGACTTTTTCAGCAAACCCTAATTACTATTATTTAGGAACTTCCTCTGCTTGAGTTAGACGTTCCAACTTCCACTTCAGTACCTTTGCCACAAAAGGTGGAGGATGACGGTCAAATTCAGCTTGAGCTTTATTAGTATGGTCCAACCAATTTTCTAAATATTGTCCTATCTTTTCGCGATCGCGCAAATAATACAAAATTGTTGCATAAACTTGTTCCAAGCTAACAGTATGAAATAGTTCGGCATGGGTTCTATAAATAAATGGTAAAGAACGCACTCATTTTGTTAAAGATTTAATGAAGATTTGCAATTATCCTTAATATGGGCTTGATTAATTCAAAACAGTTAAATATTATTATCTAAAGATAACACATCTAGTTTGGTTTAAATCTAATGGTTAAAAGTTTTGAGCTTTTTAATTCTGAATGGACTCCTATTGCCGTAGGAATCCATTCCATTAAGGTCTTACTTAATTACAAAAAGTTCAGTAAAATTTTTCCTTAGCTCTACCCTAATACTATTAGGAAATTCGACTTCAAAAATCAAACTTGATGGGAGCAATAAAGAAATAATGAATGGTGTTGCCAGTCTTGTAAATAGACTGGTTTTCTTTTTTCTGACTATTTTTTTGCTGTTCATAACCTTCAATTTGTTTCTGTTTAATTTGAACTATAAAGTTCTAAAAAAATATTAATCTTGATCTTATTTAGATGGCAAGTACCACTACTGAACTTCATAAAAGCTTCATAAACTTCAACTTTGAAGTAGAAAATAAAATTGATACAAATAATCAATATCTTTCGTTGATTAGATTAATTTAAAGCTTATATATCTGTAGCAATACAAAATAGTGTTTCTAAAATTAACTAGGCTATTTAGGCTATTTTAAATTCTTGTAGTTTATGTCTCAAAGGATCTTGTTTAATTACTTCATCAAAACTTCATCAATGCTCAACAGTAATAACATTTAGTAAATCTTCAATCTATGTTTTCAAGGGTTTTCTTGTAATTGTTGCTCAAAACCCAAATGTCTAATTAACTGTACAGTGATAAGTGGAAAGTGTACTGTACAGCTAAATCAACCTCTTGGAAACTACGATTTCCAAGAAATTAGTGAACTATCTAGTGGGGTATCTAGTATTTACCTAAAAGTCGAGCTAAAGACGATTGTACTGTACGAGCTGAAATACCCATTTTACAGTCAATTTGAGTATTAGTAAGCCCCATGCTGAT
>NZ_CEZPJD010000416.1:0-6836 GCF_983059655.1 Okeania sp. | reverse complement strand
TAAATTTATAGCGCTGTGCGCAGGGAACAGGGAACAGGGAACAGGGAACAGGGAAGAAAGATAAAAGTACCTCACTTATAGCAATGAGCGCTGGTATATTTACAGATTGCAGGAGATGTCCAATAGCTAAAAGTCTTATATTATCGGCAATTTACTCCCCCTGTTGCCTGTTGCCTGTTGCCTGTTGCCTGCGCACAGCGCTATACCTGAGAAATGCTATAATAGAACTCTAAAAAAAATGCTACTAATAATTTTTATCTCACTAAGGAAATAGGGAGTGTAATTACCGAAAAATCGTGGGTATGCGCCTCCCCTTTTAAGGGGATAAAAAAAAATAATTCCGTACTTCAAGCCTCTTGCTTTCCTAGGTCATGCTCCGCAAACAGCTAGAGGTACTGATAACTGATAACTGATAACTGATAACTGAAATGACCAAACTGCTAGAAAAAACTGTTTTCTTAATTTTTATCCGTTAAAATAGACTTTATTTCCTTACCAATAATTTGATTTATTGGTTTGCTACATATAGCATTTTAGGGAACAACTTAACTAGGAAATGTATCTCGTTGATCGGAGAAATTATATATCTATTATTGCCTGGTATAGCGCTCCGCGCAAGGCAAAAGTCAAAAGTCAAAAGTTAAAAGTAATCCCTCACTGAGTTTAAGCCTTTGTAAATGTCCTAACCTTTGTTTCGACTGCTATAATTAGTTTCTTCAGCGGTTAAGAAATTCTGCCATATTTATCATCCATAATAAAATTTATCATCGGGCAAACTTCCACCAAAAAGTTTAGGATTTTGCTCCAATAAACGAGAATACCAAAACTCTAAATCCTCTTTTGCATCCTTAGCACTCACCATTTCTAATGGCGTATATCCCAGAGATTTTTTAATAACAGGAGCTTTCAATCCTAGATATTTTGCTCCCAAAGCAGCAGCATCATCAGGATTTTTTTGAGACCAATTTACCGCTTCAACTAATCCATTTTGAATAGTCTGAATTAGATCGGGATATTGATCGATTAAAGAAGTTAAAGCTAAAGTTCCTGCTTGGGGAAAACGAGGTGCTCTACCTGTTACTTTTCCCCATTCTTCTTGTAAATTAATCGCCAGTTTTATATCTAATCCTTGTTGTTGACCGCGAAGTTCAGCACCAGTACCCGCAGGTTCAGATAAAAGAGCTGCATCACCACGACCAGCTAATAATAATTGCACTGCTTGAGCAAAGTCTGTGGTGTATTGAATTTTTAAATCTTTCTCTGGGTCTAATCCATTTTCTTTGGCTAAATAAAAGAATAATTGAGCAGGCAAACCGCCGCGGAAAGCTATTAGTAATGTTTTGTTTTTTAAATCTTCAAAACTGCGGATATTTTGGTTAGACCAAATATTTAATACTCCCCAAACCAGTACATTAAGTAATTTTATCGGAACTTTTCTTTGATATAGATTTGCTGCGAGAGATGTGGGAGTTGCTGATACTTGTAGTTTTCCAGAAACAGCATCTGCTCGGAGTTGGTCGTGAGTTTTCCAAATACGGAAATCTACTGTTTCTACTAAGTTTTTAATTGAACTTTGTTCTGCTAAATAGGCTAGCAGAATTGTAATCATAATTGGAGAGCCACCAATGGCTAAGTTTGACAGTTTTTCTCCAGACTGAGCGATAATTTTTTCTGCTTTTCCCTCAGATAAATTAGTAGTAAATGTTAAACCAGTAGTAGCTAATATTAATTGTAAAAATTGACGACGTTTTTGATTAAGCATTCTTAAATAATTAATAATTAATAATGAATAATTAATAATTTTTTCTCCTTGAAAAGAAGAGGATTTACTCAAAGGATTTTTTTTTCTTGTTTCTCCTTGAAAGGAGAGGCTTTAAACCTTAATTATTCGGTAAAATTAGGTAAGCATTTCCTGCGGAATGCTGCGCAAACAGCTATTAGCAGTCAGCTTTTCCTGCGGAATGCTGCGCAAACAGCAACAAGACTTTCTCTTTAAGAACAGTGTTTAAATTAACAACTGACTTTAAGGTCAAGAGAACCAATTTTTGTAGTAAGATAATTAATAAAGCTTTGCTCGTAAACTAAAAGCAATAGCTGATAGCTGATGGCTGACGGCTGAATGCTTACAAAATTAGAATCAAAAAAAGTAGGCGACTAACGTAAGCAGTCAGCTAGCCTCTTCCAGAGGAACTGCGTTAACAACAATAAGAATATCTCCTTCAGGAAAGTGTTTAAATTAATAACTGACTTTAAGAGCAAGGGAGGTCACTTTTGTAGTAAGACAATTAATAAAGCTTTGCTCCTAAACTAAAAGCAATAGCTGATAACTGATAACTGAAATGACTAACTGCTATAACCAACAAATAACTTAGTGGATAGTCGGAAACAGGTGGCTACTTCTGGAATCATCAAAAGTTGAGAAAGTGTTTTGTAAATGTATGCTTCATCTCTTGCTGTTGACGGTCTATCAGGTTGCCACTCATAGACAATATTACTAGGAGAAGGAGATAAAATAATCAAGTTGTCTGCTATTAAGACTGCTTCTGCTAAGTCATGGGAAACTAAAATAGCTGCCATATTACGTTCGCCCAAAAGCTTTAACAATAGCCTCTGAAAATCGCGTTTTCTACCAATATCTAAAGCACTAAAAGGCTCGTCTAGCAAAAGTAGATCGGGTTCCACTGCTAATGCTCTCCCCAAAGCAACTCGCTGCTGCATTCCACCACTAAGTTGATGTGGGTATTGGTTAGCTGCTTCATTAATACCTAGTTGTTGAGCTAGAGCGATCGCTATTTTTTGACGTTGTTTTTTCGTTATTCTTTTTGCTTTTAAACCAAAAGCAATATTTTCTAAAGTAGTAAACCAGGGAAGTAGTCTTGCTTCTTGGAAAACATAACTTGTCTGTACAAATTGATTTTTTACCTTACCTGAAGTTGGTTTAATTATGCCTGCTATAATTTGTAAAAGAGTAGTTTTTCCACAACCAGAAGGTCCTGTTAAACATAATATTTTACCTGGTTTTAGCTGAACATTAATATTATTAAGTACTGTGAGATTACTGTATTTATGGTGAATGTTTTCTAAGACAATCATATTAACATAATTACTAGTTACAGGAATATTTTTTAACTCTTAGTTTGGTTGTATTTTGGATACTATATGATTGCTCTATTTTTGTCAAAAAACTGGCATTGTGAATGACAGTAATTATTTTGTGTATAGGGAAACTTTCTCCTGTCTGCCCTGTTTGGTTAATGGAGTAACCACAGAGATAGGGATTACCCTAACAATTTTATTTGTCATACAAATTCATACGCATTAATGCTTAATTTAGGTAATAGTTCAATGATTTTATTTCCTAGTAAATTATTTTTTTAAATTCCTAATATAACGGTGCTTAGTATCATAATTAATAGGTTTTACTCTGTCAAAAGACAAGCTGTCAAAGTTTGTCTAGTCCTGTAGCTTAGTTGATTTAAGACCTCTTAAGATTTATTTTAGCATTTCCAAAAAATTACTTGACTTATGCAAATAAATATATAATTATTACTACCAATCACACAAAAAAAATATCTATGAATGTACTATAGACATTCTCAAAATAGCTATGACAATAAAAGTGAATTATTTTGCACAAATCAAACAAGTTGTAGGGGGAATTGACTCTGAAACTATCCAGCTAGAAACTCCTTGTTCAGTGAAGAAACTAGTTAATAAACTTGTTGAAAATCACGGCGATTCGTTGCAAAATCTACTCCTAGATTCTAGCGGAAATTTACGCTCAACTATTCTTTTAGTTATTGGTGATACTCAAATTTCTTGGAATAGTTCTGTAGAAATTCAAGAAGGAGATGAGATTAGTTTACTTTCCCCACTAGCAGGCGGCTGATGAAGTCAGAAGTTAGAAGTCAGAAGTCAGAAGTTATTTTTGTAACGGAGATTTGAGCTTCGATCCAAAAATATTTCGCCTTAAAAGAGGGAGTTGCACGACCCAATTATTTTGATAAATTAATTAGGGCTTACCGATCTAATCTAAAAGCATTGACTGATATTGGCTTGATCTTTTTTAGATTCCCAAAAAGTACCCTGGTTTCAGCTCTTCATGCTCAAAAAGGCACGCATAAAAGGTAGACAAGAACAGAAAAATTGAGGGACTCGGAAACTTTCAACTAAATACATTAAGCATATGAAACAATTAACAGAAGAAGAAAAAGCAACCTATCAATGGCAGATGTGGGTACCTGGTTTCGGCGAACGAGGACAGGAAAAACTCAAACAAGCATCAGTTTTAATCTCCCGTGTTGGTGGTGTTGGTAGCGTCGTAGCTTTAGAACTCGCAGCTGCCGGAATAGGAAAACTTGTTTTAGCTCATGGAGGTAATATTAAACCTTCTGACTTAAACCGACAGCTTTTGATGACTTACGATGGTATAGGTAGCTCGCGAGTAGAATCAGCAACACATCGGTTAAAACAGTTAAACCCTCGTGTAGAAATTGAAGCTATTCCTGAAAACATATCTGAAAGCAATGTAGAGCGCTTGGTGAGAGAAGTCGATTTAGTTGTAGACTGTGCTCCACTTTTTGAAGAACGTTTTGCCATGAACTCAGAAATAGTTCGCCAGAAGAAACCTCTGGTAGAGTGCGCCATGTATGAAATGGAAGCGCAGATTACAACTATTATTCCTGGTCAGACCCCATGTTTGTCTTGTTTGTATCCCGAAAAACCTAACATTTGGAAAAGAGAGTTTCCAGTATTTGGAGCTATTTCAGGAACAATTGCTTGTATGGCTGCGATGGAGGCGATTAAAGTAATTTCCGGACTAGGAGAACCTCTGTTAGGAAAACTCTTAATTTGTAATTTACGGCAGATGACATTTCGGAAACTTGATATTTATAAGCAGCCAAATTGTTCAGTTTGCGGAGAACTTTGAAGAAGGAAGAAGGAAGAGGTATAGCGCTCCGCGCAAGGCAAAAGTCAAAAGTCAAAAGTTAAAAGTAATCCCTCACTGAGTTTAAGCCTTTGTAAATGTCCTAACCTTTGTTTCGACTGCTATAAGAGGGAAGAAGGAATAGGGAAGAAGGAAGAAGGAAGAGGGAAGAAAAAATGGATGGGGACATTCAACTTATACCATTTCTCAAAAACTTTTCTACACTTTGTTGAGCAAGGAAGTGGGGGAGTGGGGGAGAAGCAAACAAAAGAATAATTAACATGAACTGAGCTGAAATTAGTGAAAAAGTGATTTTATTTGTGCTAATTAGTTAATAACTGAAGTACTTTCCAAGTATAGCAATACTTTTGGGAATTGGTATTAGGAGCTAATTTTTAATACTAATTGTCTCGAATATACCATTTTTCATTGTCGAGGTACATTTGTATTTTTTTGCTCTATTTCCTCTTCCGTAAAACCTATAAGTTTGAACATTAGCAGTATAATAATTGCTATTATTATTAGAATTTAAAAATTAAATATATTATAAATTAAGGCTCCTTAAAAAATAATTATAATAGGGATTCAACTATTTTAAGAGATGTTTATATAGTAATTACTTAGAAAATTAGTTAAGGATAAAAGTCATTGATTAGCAAAGAAAAATTGCAACGACTCCTCGAACTAGCAAGTGTTTTTCTCAAAGTAGGTAGTATCGGTTTTGGTGGTATGCCAGCCATCATTGCTATGATTAAATTTGAAGTTACTGATAAGCGAAAATGGCTTACTCAAGACCAATTTATCGACTTTTTTGGCGCTACCAACCTGCTCCCTGGACCAAATACTGTGGAAATTGCTACTCATGTTGGTTATTTGCAAAGTGGATGGTGGGGATTTGCTATTGCTGGTCTTTGTTTAGTTTTCCCATCAGCTCTAATTGCAATTGCTTTGGCTATCCTCTACAATCAATTTGGCTCACTTCCTGAAGTTACACCTTTTCTAGATGGGATTAAACCAGTTGTTCTATCCTTAATTTTACTGCCTGTCTATAAGTTGGGCAAAACAGCAATAAAACACTGGAGTTTGGCAGTAATTGTCATCTTTGTGATACCAGCATCAATCTTGGGATTAAATAACATAATTGTTATTCTTCTTGGGGGATTTTTGGGTATGTTTTGGCTTCATTTTTATCGGGAATTTACCACTGAAACTCCGGCAAATATACCTGCGGAAAATTCTAGAATTAGATTACCAAAAACACTGATAATCTTATTGATACTCCTGGGAGTATTTTTATTAATTGATATCCTGACAACATCTGAGATTTCTCTATGGAAACTTAGTAGTTTTTGCCTGAAGGTGGGAAGTTTATTATATGGCAGTGGTTATGTATTAATTGCCTTCCTACAAGATTTAGTAGATCAGTTTCATTGGTTAACTCAGCAACAATTATTGGATGCTATTGCTATCGGACAAATCACACCAGGACCTTTGATTTCCAGCGTCACTTTTATCGGCTATTTATTATTAGGATTACCAGGGGCAATAGTGGGGACAATTTCAATTTTATTACCTGCTTTTTTGTTTAGTGCCGCACTCAATTCTTTGGTTCCACAAATGCGTAATTTTCGCTGGACTTGTGAATTGCTTGATGCGATTAATGTTACTTCTATTGCTTTGATGGCATCTGCTTTTCTGACATTATCTAGAACGACACTTATTAATTGGCAAACATTGTTGATTGCTATATGTGCTTGTCTGATCAATTTTCGTTGGAAGGTAAATATTATTTTGATGATTTTTGTAGGTGCTATTTCTGGTTGGATACTGTTCAGATTTTAATTGTTAAAAAGCGTTTAGCAATTCAGCAATCAGCGGTCAGCTTCATTCCCTTGAATTGTATGAGTTA
>NZ_CEZPJD010000415.1:0-6837 GCF_983059655.1 Okeania sp. | reverse complement strand
GCAGGGTTTTGAAGTAGAGGTGCGGGCGGTAATACGCCACATCGACTATAACAAAGCAGAAAAATACGGTAGAGAATTTAGAGTCATTAATCGTTGGCAACCAACCAGTCAAATTTGTTCATGTTGTGGTTTTCGTGGAGGCAAATTAGATTTGTCAATTCGTGAGTGGCAGTGTTTAAACTGTGAAACCACACATGATAGAGACCACAACGCAGCAATAAATATATTAGTCGCGGGCGGGCAGTCCGAGACATTAAACGGGCGCGGAGGCAAGCATAAGACTACTGTCAAAGTAGCAGCAGCCTGTGTTAGCGACAGCTATGCGAAGCAAAACGTCAACCCACTTTGAACCTATGCAGTTATCTTTATTTGATTTGGATGACTATTAGGTGGATAGGAATCTCCTCGCCTTTAGGGAGGAGAGGATGTCAAAATCACTCTATTCCTAACTTGTAACCATTCAGTTATTAGCACTCAGCTTTTAGATTTTTCATAAATAATGAATATACACTCTCCCTCATCAACGTCAGTTTTTTCCAATACTTTTAATTATACTTAAATCTATCAATACTAATTCCTGCTCAAAAAGTAATAAATTAATAGCTGATAGCTGATAGCTGAATGCTTACCCTAACTTTGACAAAATTTGGCATAAGAAATTTAGCATAATTTTTCATCAGTTTACTGAAAAATTCAGACAGGTAAATTTATCCCCTATCTTAACAATCTTTGTTTCCCAAAATTGACGTTTTTCATGTCACGGAGCAAAACAGAATCTACGCAATTTTAGTTCGTGGAGTGTCAATTATTATCCATTCTAAACCCTGCTCTTTTTCTGACCAAGAAAAACATTTTACTTCTATATGGGTCATATTGCTAAAAATTTTATTACTAGCAGTAGTCAACTTATTTACCCAAGCTGCATCACATACAACTGCTTTTTTATCAAAATATTTCATATGTCCCAGACCAAATTTTAAGTCTTCCCATAAAGCTTCCATAGATATTCCTTGAAAACTTTTAACTTCAACATAAACTCGTAATTTAGGTTGAGATTTTAATCTTTCCTCAACTAAATTTTTCACTTTTTCAATGTCACTTATTTCAATTTTACCATCAATACTAAGACCAATGATGTTCTGATTTGCTAGAGGTATAATTTCCATCATCGTATTTTTCTCCTTCTGAGATACTTCTAATTTTAATTTTGTTATTTTTTAGTAGAGTTTCCCCAGATTTTTTATCACTTTATAGAGTGATTATGATTTCTCCATTTCTTCAATTTTTCCCTCTTAATTGAAGGGCATAAACCCGTATATTTTCCCAAAATAAATTGATCTACTCAGATTACTTCGTCTATTGCTAATTATTAAGTTTTATTAGCTTTAACTTTAAACTTGAAAGTAACAGGCATCGACCTAATACTTACTCTTACCCTATAACCTAAAATTTAACGTAAGTAGATTAAAGCTGCCACTAAAGAAGTTTATTTGTTTACATTTATTAAAACAAGGTGGTTGTTTTTTATCCTTTTGCTGAAAAAGAAAATTCAGTATTTCCAACCTCCCTATTCCATGAGATACTGATAATTGAAATGACCCACGGGAATTCACACTCTCAATACTGAAAGAGGTAATTCTAAATTCTAAATTCTAAATTCTAAATTCTTGAAAAGATATTAACTAAACTGTTGCTGATAAAAACGAGCGTAAAGTGTACCCTTTTCTAACAATTCTGTGTGAGTTCCTGATTCTAATATTTCACCATTGTCCATAACCAAAATCCGATTAGCACGACGTACAGTAGCTAGTCTATGAGCAATAATAAATACAGTTCTTCCTTGCATCAATCTTTCTAAAGCTTCTTGTACTAAAAACTCAGATTCAGAGTCAAGAGAAGAAGTAGCTTCATCTAATATTAATATTTTCGGGTCTTCTAGTATTGCACGAGCGATCGCTATTCTTTGTCTTTGTCCTCCAGATAAATTCAAACCCCTTTCTCCTACCCAAGTTTGATAACCTTTTGGCAGCTTAGTAATAAACTGATGAGCATTAGCAACTTTAGCTGCTTTTTTTACTGCATCAATATTATAATCTAACTGACCAAAAGCAATATTTTGAGAGATAGTTCCTGAAAATAAAATTACTTCTTGAGGTACAATTCCAATTTGTCTTCTGAGACTTGTAAGAGTAACATCTTTGATATTTATATCGTCAATTAATATTTCCCCTGACTGAACATCATAAAATCTAGGTAACAAATTTGCCAGTGTAGTTTTACCTGCTCCAGAAGCTCCTACCAAAGCAATTATTTCTCCTGAATTTACCAACAAATTTAGATTTGTTAAAACCTTTTTTTCTGACTGATAAGAAAAACATACATTTTTATATTCTACCTTTCCAACTACCGGAGGAAGAGCAATAGCATCTGATTTTTCTGTAACTTGAGGTTGGATATTTAATAGTTCAAAAATCCGGTCACAAGATGCTTCTCCTTGTTTAAACTCACTATAATTACTTGTTGTTAAAGAAATCGGATCGATTAACAAAGCCACACCTGTTAAATAACTAATAAAACCTTCTCCAGACAAGTTTCCTTCAGATATTTGCCATGCCCCCAAAAAAAACAAAAAAGCCACACTCATTGCTTCCAAAAAACCAACTACTACAAACTGGAGTGCTTTAATCTTTTCTGCCATGTATTTTGCTTGTCGATTTTGTTCAGCCTCTACAGAAAATATGGCAATTTGATATTCCTCAGCAGCAAATGCTTGTACTATTCTAATACCATTAAATACCTCTATTATTAAAGCTGATAAATTAGAAATCCGGTCTTGACTTTTGTGAGAAAAAGAAAGTAATAGCTCTCCAAACCAACCTATTAACAATGCCATTAACGGTGCAACTAACAAAGTAGCAACAGTCAATGGCCAGTTGAGATAAGTCATGTAACCCAGCACAACTATTAACTGTAAAATACAAGGAACAAATTGGTGAAAAAATTTATTTACAACTTCTCCAGTACGGTCAATATCTTCTGTAAGTCGATAAGAAAGATCTCCTGTTTTTGATTTTTCAAAGTAACTAATATTGAGTTTTTGTAAATGAGAATAAACTTCCTTCCGCAAATCTAGAGCAATAGTAAAAGCTGCTTTTGCCATTAGGGTATCTTGACCATACTGCACAGTTCCTTTAACGAGGAAAATAATAGCTGCAAGACCTGCTAGTTGAGCGATCGCTCCTACATCTCCCCGACCAATATGACCTGCCATTTCACCCAATAGCCATGCTAAAATCGGCCAGAAAATTGTAAAGGCCAACGTACAACCTAATGCTTTGACGATGGTAGGCCAATGGTCATAAATATAGGGTAAGAGCTTCCAATAATTGGATCTAGGTTTCAAGAAATCAAACTTAATATTGTTTTTCAAAATATGAGATTTCTATTTTTATTTATAAACAAACTTGCTTTTAATTTTTTAGCCATGATAGAACCATTTTAAGTCTAGTCTTAGGTTAAATTTTGTTCGGCAAAAAAGTCCACCTATAGTATTGATTCAAGGGCAAGCAAATTTTTTTGACAATTTAACTGAAGTAGTGTAATTTTTGTGATATTGTAGATATGCTAAATTAAAGCTTATTGGAAAAGTTTTGGCACATTTCGTGCATCTAGCAAACTCCAAAAATAACTTTTATGTCCTATGTACTGCCCAGCTTCAGAGGCCGATCGGGATATAACTGTTATATTTAGGTAAAGCTCCTGTTTATACGGGATTTCATTTAATTTAACTAAACAGAGGAATTCATGGAAATATTAGCATTTTCCCATTTAGCTTTCAACGAAGAAGACTCTGCAAATAAAGAGTTTACTGCTTGTGTAGATTTCAAAAAGCTATCTAGCGTTGGAGCAATGGGTTTATTATCTGCTGCGACTCTAGCTGTAGGCATGAACGTAACTGCTGATTCTGCTTCTGCTTATTATGGTGGTGGAAGCTATGGAAGCTATGGTGGCTATGGTGGCTATGGTAGTTCTGGTCGTTATGGTAGCTATGGTCGTACCTCTGGCCATTATTATAAAAAAGTTGTTAGTCGCTCCTATAGCCGTTCCTATGGTAACTATGGTGGCTACAGTCGCTATGGTCGTCGTGGTGGTTATGGTCGCTATGGTAGTAGTTACGGTGGTGGCTACGGTGGCTACGGTGGTGACTGCTACTAAAGTTTTTAATAGACTCAAGGTCTTCAATGTATTTGAAAATTGTAGACCTTTAAAATTTCTTGAATATTCTGCATAAACAATTTACCTAACATGGTAACTTAGTAATGCAACAAAGGAAATCATAAGATTTCCTTAGTTGTTAATTGCCTAAATTCAGGCTCTAGTAAAATTAAATTTACTTTTATTGAGTGTCGCACTGCAAAAGAAACCCAAAATTCTATAAGATTAAGTGGGTAAGACACTTAGTAAAAAAAAGTTGTAAAACATTACTCATCAGAGGAGTTATGGAAACACTAGCATATTCCCATCTAGCTACCGCCGAAGAAAGTTCTATAGTTGAGCCTACCTTTAAAGGAGTTAACTGGAAAAAGTTCTCTACATTAGGTATGATGGGTCTTCTATCAGCAGCTACTATTCTAGGTGCTATTAGCGCGACTGCTAATTCTGCTGCTGCATGTCACCATAGGAATCCTTGTGGTTATGGTCGTGGCTATTATGGCAAAGATTATTATCGTCCCAAGTATCGTCATGCTTCTTATAAGGGACATCGCCGTCGTCGTGGATATTATTTGAGCTATGGTAGTCGCGGACATCAAGTATCTAAGTTGCAGCACCAATTAGGAATGATGGGCTATTTTCATCATCATCGTGCAACAGGCTACTTTGGCCCTAAGACTAAGCGTGCAGTTAAAGAATTCCAACGCGATCATGGCTTAAGGCCAGATGGAATTGTTGGACGTCGCACTAGAGAAGCTTTAGGTTTCTTCTAAGAATAAAAGTTAGCTTCAATACTGATGTTGATTGGGTTAATCAAGCAACAATAAAGTATGAAAGCTTTTAACCTCGCAGATTTTCAAGATTAGTAGTTAATTCCAGGAGCAATACTCCAAACTAATTGCTCCTGTTCATTTAAGTGTAGGTATTGCTAAAATTAAAATACCAGCTATCATTTACTAGAAATATTTAGTTGTTTGACCTGTAATACCAACCAAAATAATCTTAAAGGAAAGTAAGGAGCCTAATATAAAGTTCTGAAAATGATTAAGGTTTTTGATAATTAGGCTCAACAGGTTGACTTTGATATTTAATCCAAAAATCGATAGGTGATCAAGGTTATTTAACCGTTCTAAAAACCATAGTTAATTAAGGCTTGCTGACTAAATATCAAAGCATTGACTAAATATTGGTTGTAGAATTTTTTGGTCTCAAAAAGTTTCAGCTTTTCAGTGGAAAGAGCTGCACAAAGCTAGTATTTTGAGATTATTATGGCAGAAAATTTAAGGGACAGTTTTCCGACTACCTCTTCCATAATTACCATTTATCCTGTCTCCTGTCTCCTCCTCCTACTAAAAGACTTTTTCAGCAAACCCTGATTATGTCAATTTATATCAATGGTTTTTTGCCAAGGTGGAGAAGCTGTGTACTTACCATAAAAGAGACTAAATTTCCAAAAAGATTTCAGCCAATATAGAATAGTTTGCTTGAGATTTTGGAATAATGCTTGGTATTGATTGACATGAAATGTAGGAGTTCTTAACATATTTCCTACTCCCCTATTTGATCGAGATAACTCTATATAATTATTCTAATCTCCTAACGAATCATTTAGGTTAGTCCTCTTAATTAAAGTTAATAAATAATATCAAAATTTAAATAAACCAGATTTTTCTAATTGAAGGTAAAATCTAGTTTTTAATTTACCGAAAAATTGGACTTAATATTGGCGTAGTCTTGCGGAACACAAACCAAGAATCCTGCTTTCAGAAGAATCTCCATGTCTGATATCATATCGGGCTATAAAGTTATCAAACTTGCGCCTCTTCTCTAAAATGTAGATATTTGAAGAAGTATCCCTGCTTCGTCCCACCATTCATATTTTTAAGGACTCTCCCCTACTCCCTCTACTCATACAATAACTAATCAGCCGGACTGTATATGACCACTAGAGAGTATATCAATTTCGTAGAACTAAAACAGGACAATGAGAATACCTGACAATTCGTTCAGCAACCGATCCCAGTAAAAATCGACCAAGACCACTATTTCCTTGGGAAGGAATGACGATCAACTCTGCTTTTTTTTCCTGAGCATAATCCAAAATTTCTGAGCTAGGAGTTCCGATCGCCACACTAAAATTAATACCTTCATATTTAGCACCTTGAATTTGTTCGTGAAATACTTTTTCGATATGCTGTTTACGACTCTGGTCATCGACAGTATGCCACCTGACTCCTGGTTCAGTAGGATTGAGGCGAGGCAGTACGTGAAGAATCCATAAATAAGAAGGATCTCGAACAAATTCTAGAGCTACATCAATCGCTTCAACAGATTCATCGGAAAAATCTATGGGCACAAGTACAGAATTTTTGGAAAATATATTCATTATATTTATGATGGGTAAACTGAAGAATTTTATATAGCAGGCAACAGGCAACAGGCAACAGGCAACAGTGGGAAAAACATTGCCTAGTCTAAAATTCATCATTAGACATCTCCTCCAAAAGAGGGAACAGGGAACAGGGAAGAATAATTGATAATTTCTGGATAAGAATTGATTTTATTTTTGATTTTTACCGAAAAATCGTGGGTATGCGCCTCCCCTTTTAAGGGGATAAAAAGCGG
>NZ_CEZPJD010000414.1:0-6850 GCF_983059655.1 Okeania sp. | reverse complement strand
AATTTTTTCAGAAGATAAAGCAAGAGTAAGTATGAGTTTCTCTAGAAAATTTTTAATGCTCAGAGGCGAAAATCCGGAAATAGTAAATTCTCTATTGAAGTTTTTTTAGGATGTAAAGCAAAAGTAAGTATGAGTTTGTACTTATAATTTGCTTGATTGTAAAATCTGTAAATTATTACTATCTAATCATCAATCAATCTCTAATATTTTTGTTAAAAGTTTTGCAGGAGGATTTGTTATGAATCAGTCTTCAGAAATTCAAGAAGTCAAAAAATATAAACCACTACTTTACATTACCCCTAATGATAAATCCAGTTTACAAGAATCTCTATCTTCAGCAATTACTACTGTCACTACTGAAAATGATAAATCAAGTAATCTGACATCAAATTTATCATCTATCCTAGAATTTTTGATAGATATAGATATGAGCTTGTCAGCCTTGCTTCCTTTTTCTTATTCTCTTTCCAAGTTAATACTAAAAAAACTGATTGCTAATCAAAAAAATACTCAAGATAGTGAACAAGCAAAACTCGACGAAAATACAAAGTTAGCTTTAAATGAATTTAATTTAGAAGGTTGGTCAGAATTTATTACAGAAACTTCTTACTCAGATATACCAGAAGATTTTAACTTTCCTCCAGGTCATCCATTACCAGGAAAATTATATAGAGCGCATCCCTTAAAATCTAAAAGTAATAAATATATTCCTATAGAAGTATTTGACTCTTTACTTTATGCAGAAAGAGAAGCTGAACTAATTCGCTTATTGGTAGATTTGGGAGCAACTAAAATTACAATTAAAGAAAAAAAAGTTGGTAAAACAGCAACAGAAATAGAAGCAGATGCTAAAGTTACTGGAGTAGGTGGAGTAGAAGGAAAAATAGAAGGGGGTATTAAGAAATCGGATGAATCAATCAGAAATTTATCACTTGGAGGACAACCCTGGAGTTCGGAAATAGTAGAAAAATTTGACGAAAAAAATTATAGTTGGCTTCCTTATGAACCAGCATGGACAGCAGTTGCTCATAGTCGTTTACACGGGAAATGTTTAACAGCTTCCATTGAATTAACCAATGATGATTCTTATTCTATTTCGGGAAAAATAGGACTAGCAGAAGGATTACTACAAAACTTAACTGACTTAAATTTAGGAGCATCATTTATCCGCAATCAAAATAAAATAAGTCTAATTTATGTTGAATTTGCTCCTCCAGAAAAAAATGGAAAATCTTAACGAAGTCAGAAGTTATAAATCAGAATTTAGAAGTTATTTTTGTATAAAGTAAAGATATCTTATCCGTTATTTATCTACTCCCTAATCTCAAGAAAATGTAGCGAAAACAACTGAGATTTGGTATGATATTCCTATAGAAATCGAATAATTTATCTCACATAATTAAGAAATTATCTTTGCTGTTGAGATTTGAGTACGCTACTATTACCTAATAATTAACTTTTCAACCCTCTATCCATCAAATATCAAAAATAAAAATTTTATTTGAAATAACTCTCTTATTGAAAGGAGAGGTAATTGTTAATTGTTGAAAATTCTTAATTATGAAGAGTGCCAGTAAGACGATATTTGTATAACGAGATCAATAATCAATTTTTACTGATAAGTAAAATGACCCATCATAATTCCTAAGTCCGAGATTATATCAAGACTATCTAGTTATTAAGATTGTGGGAAGTGGAAGGAAACAGCAGCAGTTTTTCAACAACACTTTCTGATGATTTATACTGTTTTAATTTGAAATTTATAGAGATATCAATTTTATCTATAGTCTGATAGGATAGTAAGCATTCAGCCGTCAGCTATCAGCTATAAGTTATTAATATGATTATCTTGGAAGAATAAATTAGCCTTCAAGAAGAATTAAAAGTTACTACTCAAAGTATACTCCTTTAACAAGAGAAAGAATTATTTGCTGATTGCTGACCGCTAATAGCTGAATGCTTACATAGGATATATAGCACTCAAAGCAAAAGGACTGGAAATATCAAAAGCTTAAAACTCAGACAAGGTAATATTTTCCTTGTAATATTTTCCTTCTTCCTCCTTCCTCTTTTGTTCTTTCTTCTGCTATAAAATTTTAAATCAAAGTTTATAGAATATAGGATAAATAAAATAATGACTGAATCTCAAACTGGGCGAATGTTACTTTCCCACAATTTTGAACTCTCAGAAAATACACTGCCTGAACTAAATAGAGAAGAGTTTGCTCAAGTTTTCATTAATGGTTTAAGCAAATATCCACAACTTAAATGTCGGCAATTAAATCATCCTCATTGGGTGGTAGAAATTTTATTTGAAAATCAAGTTTTTTCCCCACCTCAAGTTGGTGAAAAATGTGCTGAAGCTTTAAGAGAAAAGCGAATAATTCAAAAAAATGATCAGAATTTAATTGTTGATGTCTTGATTCTCGGAGGTTTGAAAAAAACACCTCCATTAAGTGATTCTCCTGATACTCTCCAAACAGGAGAATGGGGCGTTGATGTTGTAGAAACTCACTCAGCAGAAACTTTTCTCGATATCCTTAACTGGGAAGACAAAACTGCCGGAAAAACTATTGAAAATATTTTTAAAATAGAAATGAAAAATATTCTGAGTTAATTTATTGACTGAATTCATTTCTGATTAAACAGTTGTGTGAGGTATGTTTCAATTTGGGTGCATCTCATATTTTGAATAAAGCCAAAAATTTATCGCTTTTAGGGAATAGGGAATAAGAAAAAAGTATTCTGGCAAATATGAGATACGCCCTTCAATCTTTAGTCAAAGTGGTAGATTCAAGATTAAGTAAAAAAATGATTTATAGCAGTCGAAGCAAAGGTTAGGACAGTTCAATAATGGATAATGGATAATGGATAATTGATAATTACTTTTCCCTAAAAGGAGGAGGATTGAATAAACAGAAAATTTTTTCTTGTTTCTCCTTTAAAGGAGATGATTTTTACCTTAATTATTCGGTAAAAAGCTAAAAACTTAGACAATGTAATACTTTTCCTTTTTCCTTCTTCCTTCTTCCTTCTTTCTTCTGCTATAACAATTTGTTGAGGAGGAAACAGAAAATATGTTTGAGACTCAATTCAAAGAACGCAAACTATGTCCAAAAAATATTTTTAAGGCTGATATTTTTCCTTCTTCAAATTAAAAACCTATTGAGATTCTTGATAATTCTAAAGCTACCAGAATAAAGACTAATATGAAATTGATTTTAATTGCTCCAAATAAATTACTATATGATGCTTTTCAAGAACATTTCCATTATTTACCCAATCTAGAAATTATCAATAATTATTTCGAGACTGTACCAGAATATGACTGTTTAGTAAGTCCAGGAAATTCTTTTGGACTTATGGATGGTGGTATGGATGCAGCGATCGTCAAATATTTTGGTGATATTTTAATGACTTCAGTTCAACAAAAAATATTAGATGAATATCTGGGCGAACAACCAGTTGGCACATCTACTATTGTCAAAACTGGTCATCCTCAGCATCCTTTTCTTGCCCATACCCCCACTATGCGCGTCCCTATGTCCATTGCTGGTACTGATATTCCTTATATAGCAATGTGGGCAATGTTACTGGCAGTGCGACACCACAACCGTCAGCAAGAGCAACAAATTCAAAATGTTGTCTGCCCAGGTTTAGGTACAGGAATAGGAAAAGTTTCTTACCAAGAAGCAGCTAGACAAATGGCTCTAGCTTATGACCATTTTGTTTACCCGCCAAAATCAATTAACAACTTTATCGCTGCTGAAAGGCAACTCCAAATTTGGGAAGAAGGAGACTTGAAAAAAATATATAGCTAAATTGATTACTATTACTGATAATTTAGTTGTTGATTTTGCTAGGCGATCGCTATTTTTAGCTACACTATAAAATGTTAAATTTAATTATATTAACTAATATTATATGGAGATAGTAATTTTATTTGAGTTGCGTAAAAGAAAAGGAAAGGGCGCGAATATATTCAAAGCTTAAAATTCAGAAAACCCAATGTTTTTCCTTATTATTTCTGCCTTCTTTATTCTACATAAAACCAAGAAAACCCAAGATTTTTACTTCTTACTTCTACGCTGATAAATACTATAGCTTTTCCAAAAGTCGTGAGGTACAGTTATCTTTTTGTCTTTTTATTCTCTGTTACCTCAAGCATAAAATTTTGTCCCTCACAAGTGTGGGAATTGCTACATTGCTTTTAAAACTTTAATTAGAGAATATCTCTAATCTTTGATTCTAGAGTAAATTACTAAATCTATAGGACTACCTCAATATGACTAAAAAATTCAATCGACGTTCATTTATTGGGTACATTTCAGCCACTTTAGCAACTAGCTTATTATTAAAAGCTTGTGCTGATTCTCCCTCTACAACGATTCTGACAGAAAATCCTAGTAATGATTCTATAGATAATTCTGAAACTTTTAAAATTGCTATTGCTTTACCTGGAGTTATTACCGATGGAGGATGGAATCAATCTGGTTATGAAGGGGTAAAAAAAGCAGCCGAAATTCTCAAGAGTGAGATGATTTATGTGGAAAATATTGCCCAACCAGACCAAGTAGAAACCCTTTCTGATTTTGCGAGGAAAGATTACGATTTAGTGGTCGGTCATGGCGGACAATTTGATGCAGCTATTCAACAAGTCGCTAGTCAATTTCCCAATACATTTTTTTTAGGAGTTAATGGTAATATTGCTGGTGAAAATTACGCTTCAGTGACAACAAATTATTTCCAAATGGGTTATCTTGCTGGTGTAATTGCCGGTTTGATGACTAAGACTAATAAAGTTGCTTATCTTACAGGTTTATCTTTTAAAGGAACTAACTTACAAGGTAAGGCATTTGAGTTAGGTGCTAAGTCAGTAAATTCCAGTGTTGAAGTTGTAATTAGTTACACTGGAGATTTTAATGATATTGCGAAAGGAAAAGAGGCAGCTTTGGCTTTAATTTCGACTGGGGTTGATGTGATTTATCACTTATTAGATAATGCTGCTCCAGCAGTTTTAAAAACAGCACAAGAAAAAGGAATTTATGCAGTAGGCAATACAATAGACCAGCTTGATGTTGCGCCAAAAGCAGTGCTTACTAGTGCAGTGCAGGATGTTGGAGGAGCGATCGCTTATGTTGCTAATCTTGTTAAAAACAATCAAGTTAAGGGAGAAAAATATATTTTAGGAATTGAAAATCCAGATATTACTAAGTTAGGTCGTTTTAATGATGTTTTGCCAGAGAAAGTTAAACAAAAAGTGGAAGAAGTTCAGCAACAAATGTTGGCTGGACAACTAAAGTTTGAAGATTGTACAGAAAGTGGTCAAGATAAAGTTTGCGTTAAAAAATGAAGAAATAGACAAGGAATAAGGCGTTTAGCGATCTAGGAGAGAAGAAAAAATCTGGCGTTTTCTGAGTGTGAAGCTGTTAATATGTCTGCGCCCTTTTTTTATAATTAGGGTTTGCTGAAAAAGTATTTTTTAAGGAGTAGGGGAGTAGGGGAGTGGGGGAGAATTTTCTTGCCCAACTATGCGCTAAAAATGCGCTCCATGCATGAGCATGAAGAGCTGAAAACCATGTACTTTTTCAATATTTAAAAAGGCTAAAAAATTTATCTAGTAATTATTTGAGAATTAATCAGCAAACCCTAATTAAAGTTAGCAGGTAAAAGAGAAGAGATTTATGAACTATACGGATTATGTGGTGTAGAAAATATCTAGTTCCTATCTGTTGCGGATGTTGCAATAGTTATTTCATTTTGTGAAGCATCAAAATCTTTTAAATTAAATTTAGCAAACCCTTGATTTTGAGTAATATTGATACAGAAGATTCTGCTTGAATGAGGTAAACTTATCGCGGGCTACAAAAATTTAATTGTTAATCTCTGTACTTTATATACTTGGATTCTGCTGTATTATTCAAAAACAGGAAAAACTTGCTAGAAGGCTGTTCCACATGAACATCAATATCAACAATATATTGATGTTATGATTAATATTATGTCCTGATAATTACTGATAAAAAAACTTTATCCCTTCTAATCTTTTCTTCCCTCTCTTGGTCAGCATTCCCTTGCGCCTAACGGCGACGCGTTGTCGTACCGCTTCTGCCCTCTGCCTTCTGCCTTCATTCCTCCAAAGTGTAACTATTCAACCGGACATGATATAACAATAGAGAAATCGCTCTGAGTGAATACGCTATTGGACAGGCACTATATATACTATTACGAAGAGATTTGAGACCTAAATTTTTCAATAAGTATCTGAGTATAACTATTCAAAGGATAATCAAAAGCAACTTCAGGAGTAACCCACTCCCATCGGACAATTTCTTCATTCGGCACAACATCTTCGGAATCTGAAACTGCCCAATAATTAACCATAACAAAATGAGCTTCCTTATAAAATTGTGGGTCAAGTATTGCCTCATGGAACATTGCGAAACGGATATCAGTTAATTTCAAACCCACTTCTTCCATAAATTCCCGCCCCACAGCAACCTCTAAAGACTCTCCCCAATCAACCTTTCCCCCGGGTACTCCCCATGTACCCTTCCATTTCGTAGTCTCAACAATTAATACCCGACCAGAAGGCCCCTTAACTAAAGCGCCAACTGTGACAAGTGGAAACTCTGGCTTAACTGCTGACTCTTCCATACCTTCCCTGCTGAATGTCATATTATCCAGAGAAACTATAGCATTTCATTGCTCAAGTTATGACTCTATCTCTTAATATTATGTCCGGATAATCAGTTATAAAAAACCTTCTCCCTTTAAACTTTTCTTTCCCTTCTGCCTTCTGCATTCTGCCTTTCCTGCTCCAAAGTGTGACTATTCAACCAGACATGAT
>NZ_CEZPJD010000413.1:1461-6866 GCF_983059655.1 Okeania sp. | reverse complement strand
ATGCTTTTGGGTTGCCCATACTAACTGTAGTCTATCCATGTGAAAAGCGCTATATGATCAAATCCAAACAGGAATTAGTCTCCAAGGAGAATTAAAACTTCTAAAAAAGATGTCTTCAGCTAACCTTAGTAAGTTATTACATTCAAAAGCTGTTTGCGCAGTATTTCGCGGGAAATACTTACAAAATATAAGCGACCGCTAATTAGGTCTTGCTGATTAAATTTAAAATCATTATACAAATAAAGCTTTTAGCATTTTTATAGCTGGAAAAAGTGCTAGAAGTAAGATCAAAAAGATTCAAAAAGTTAGTAGAAAAGGCTCACTAGGACAGAAAAATTAACAGACAATTTTTCCGACTACCTTCTCTATCACTCCCATTTCTCATGGCTTCTCCTCCTAGGAAGAATTAGGAGAAGCTTGACTCCTAACTCTTACCCTTAAAAAAGACTTATTCAGCAAGCCCTAATTATTAACAACTTGTAATTGTGATGTTAAAAATCGATCCATCCAAGCTTCTAAATAGGCTTGATTTGCTGCTTGCTCCTCTGGATTTTCTGTATCTAAAGGATGAGGTGCTAATCCTAAAAGTGTTGCTGTTGTTACACAAAACATTGACTTTTGAAAAGTCTGACAAATTTTGACCCGTAAATTATCTGTACCTCGATTAGTTTTTTGATAAACTTCTAGAAGATAATCTGGTAAAAAATGTCGCATATCTTGCATTAGTAATGTGGGTGGAATTCCAGCTCCTCCAATAGGTAATGGATCTGCATATAAAGCACCATAAGTAAATCGACTTTGTTCGTGGTCTATTTGGTGGGCTTGAGCATTATATGAAACTGTTCCTAAAAATGGCGTGCCTCGGAAAAAAATTGCTTCTACATAGGGAACTGCTGTATCGGTTAAAAATGTTAAACCTACTGATTTAGGAATTATTTCATAACGCTTACCTTTGACATTTACAGCATAGGTAATTGGTAAATTTGCTGCTGCTACTAACCCTGATAAAATATGATCTACTACTTGAGGAATAGATGTCATTTTTCCCTGGTCATACTTATCGGATAAGGTCATAAATATGTCGCTCATTACCCGCCAAAATTGACCTAAAGCACTGTAATAAGCTTGTTGACGTACCAGATCTGGTAAAAATTCTGGAAATAATTGATTAAGTGGCATTAAGATCAAATTTCCTATAATTTTGGCATCTATTGCTGCTTTTGCTAGTTGTTGAAATTCTGGTGAATCTATATATTTATCGAGACCTCCACCCCCATGCCATAACATTCCTTTCATACAATATTCTGCATACTCATAATTAATTCGATCGTGCCACCAAAATTTCAGTAATTTACCTAATGAAATTTTGCCATTGAAGTATTTAAAAAAGGGAAAAATTTCTAAAAATTGATGTTCGGCAATATAAATTAGATTCTTGGAATAGGCATCTAATACAATGCCATAACTTTTCAAGATTCCGACAACTTCTAAGACGTTTTCTGGTGTATCTTTTAGTAGGGCTTGACCAGATTTTAAACGATTAATATAGACTGAAAGTGGATGAGTATTAGATTTTAAAATTGTGGTCATAAATTTTTTTCCTAAATTTGATATTTCATTTATACCATTTCTCAAAAAGAATGCTATCCTTAAATGCAAAACTTCAATGATTAAATAATTAGTATGATTCAATAATGTTTTGAGCGATTATTAGCTAGTTAAGTGTATATGATTCTTATGTTTACTTCTTACTATAGGACTTTGTATACAAGTTACCGAATAATTAAGGCTTAAAGTCTCTCTTTTATAAGGAGAAACAAGCAGTGGTTAGCGCCACAGCTTCCCGAAGAGTAGGATGGCTATGAGACCTTACCATATCCAATCGATCAAGATAATAAAAAATTTTTCTTTGAGCCAATCCTCTTCTTTTCAAGGAAAGGTAATTATCTAGACAGTACAAAGTTCTTGAAATAAGCATTGCTAGCTAAGGCTTTCAGCTATCTAAAGGTTAAAAACTCTTTATTCAGAGCTGTAAAATACTTTCAGCCTTCAAAGCAAATTGTTCTTGGGAAAAACTTTGTACTCTCCAGTAATTATTAATTGTTTAACTACCCACAGCCCTACTCTTCCGCTCAAGAAAATATAGAAAAATTTTTGAGATTTGGTATTATTTATATCCCTGTACTATTTGACAAAAATTACAGCGCTTTTCGCTCTTGATGAACCACATCTTCACACATCAAACCTTGTAGGGACGTTCCATGGAACGTCCTTACTGTGGTTTACCGTGCAGGAAAACCGCTGTAAATGATATTTTTTTATTCTGAGTAACCTAATAATATTATGCACGCTTGAATAGTTGCAGCGGATTCCAGGTTTATGAGATACAGTGGTACTAAAATTTTAAATAGTTTTTGAAGTATGGAATAAAGCTTTCATTCTTATTAATCAAATCTACTAAAATCACTGTACTACCAATTTGATAAATGTTTGCTACAAACAATGGAACTGTTTCTAGTAGTCAATAGTTAGTAGAAAGAGCTGTTATTATCATTTTTGACCATGAAATAATTCTCCAAGTGCTAAATATACATCTGACTTTAACCATTTTTGTTGACCAAACTATTCGTAACATTATTTTTTCAAATTGATATACTACACTTACATGGAATAGGCTGTATCAAAAATCAGATAATAGTCAATAGGGAAAAGGAAGAGAAGGGGAAAGTTTTTTGTTCTATTGTACTATTATCTGGACATGATATAACTGCAAAAGACAAAGAATTATGAGTAGAAAATTATTCTCTATTCAGAATAATTAACGAGTACAGGTAAAGGAGCGATCGCTTACTTTTTAACTACCTGTGACAATATAGGTTGACCTACGCTCATTGTATTTGCTTCAGTTTCAGTCCAACGCAACATCCAGTTTGGTTGTATTCCTAAAATGACGATTAGAAGTGCTAAAATAAGAGATGGTATTCTATCTGAGAGTTGTACGGGAGGCAAATTCACAACTGTTTCAGATAACCTACCAAAAAATACTCGGTTTGCTAATAGCAAAAAATAGGCTGATGTTAACCCAGTCCCGATCATACACAGAAGAGTAGGAACTGTAAACACATTGAAACTGCCTCTAAACACTAAAAACTCGGAAATAAATCCAACCATTCCTGGAATACCAGCACTTGCCATTACTCCTAAAATCATCAAACTACCAATCAATGGTAAACCTTGTTCTGGGTTTAACAAACCACGTAATATATCTATGTCACGGGTGCCAGCTTTTTTGTAAACTACTCCCACTAATAAAAATAGTAGGGCTGAAATTAAGCCATGGCTAATCATTTGAAATACTGTTCCCAAAATGCTGAGGGGAGTTGCTGCTGCACTTGCCAATAAAATATAGCCCATATGACCAACGGAACTATAGGCTACCATTTTTTTCATATCTTTTTGGACGATCGCATTAAATGAACCATAAAGTACACTGACTACTGCCCATATTGCTAACCATGGAGAAATATATACCCAAGCTTCTGAGAACATATTTAATCCAAATCTCAGTAAACCATAAGTTCCTAGTTTCAATAGTACTCCTGCTAAAAGTACGGAAATAGGTGTGGAAGCTTCAACGTGAGCATCGGGTAGCCATGTATGGAAGGGTACTAGAGGAATTTTAATGCCAAAACCGATGATTATTGTTCCTAATAATAATAGTTGAGTTCCTAAAGGTAGGGTATGGGCAACTGCTTGGTCGTAAGCGAAATTAGATGAGCCACTTAACCACGCTACTCCCAAGAACCCAGCTAGGATGAAAATTCCTGAAATTGCTGTGTAAATCAGAAATTTTGTGGATGCGTAACCCCGTCTTGGCCCTCCCCAAATTGCTATTAATAGGTATAGAGGAATTAGCTCTAGTTCATAGAAGAGGAAAAATAGTAGTAAGTCTTGAGCTAGAAAAGCTCCAAATACGCTGAATGCTAGCAACAATATTAGGGAGTAATAAAAACGAGGTCTTTTGATTGATTTGTCTGTGGCATAAATAGCAATACCAGTTAACAGACCATTTAATACTACTAATGGCAGGGATAAACCGTCCATACCTAGGGAGTAGCTTAAACCTAGAGAGTCTATCCAGGGAAATGAGACGACGAACTGTAAATTTGGATCTTGTGGGTTGAATTCAGTTAGTAGCACTAAGGACCATACTAAACTAAATATGGCCACAACTAGAGCTATTTGTCTAGCTAGTTTTGGTGAGAGAGTGCTTGGCCAAAAACCAATGATAGCGACACCTATTAATGGCACTAAGAGCAGACCGTTGAGCATTTATTGATTTTTCCTTTGATGGAAATTGACAAATTGATTTGAGTGCAATTTTCTTATAGAATATTACAATATGTTTTATGTTTTACTAAGCTTTTAGTTAAGTAGCAAGAGAATAGTTTTCAATAAATATTACTTAGGGATTGTAATAATAATTTTTTTATTCTCAATACTTACTTCTAGTATTCCCAGTTAAGGTGTTTAGTAAAAATTGTAAAGAATTGTACCTTATTAGGTAAAAAAAATCTGCAATATCAGCCTGTAAATTAACTTTTTGTTTGCTCCTAGATAAAAAAAACTACAAAAATAATTATTGAAAGTGCTTTATATTTTAGTTGTGATTCCTAAGCTCATAAGTCAATTATGGAAAATTGGACAAACTGTACTTGGCTTAATTTTCCGCCATCCTGTGACAGGTGTTAATATAGTCCCCATTTTGCCTGATGGCCGGATAGTTTTTGTTCGTCGCCGTGACAATAATAAATATGCTCTACCGGGAGGTATGGTGGAATGGGGTCAAGATGTTACAACTACTGTGAAAAGGGAGTTACTTGAAGAAACAGGATTAGAGTTAGTTAAAGTTCGTAGATTAGTTGGAGTATATTCTGCACCAGATCGAGATCCTAGGCTACATTCTATTAATATTTTGGTTGAGGCTGATGTTCGGGGAGATTTAAATGTTCAAGATGCTGTGGAAATTACTGGTGTTCAAGCTTTTGAAGTTACATCTATACCAGATAATCTTGGCTACGACTACGAACGACAATTGAAGGATTATTTTAGTGGTTTGACAATTTTAGATTAATTTAGTGATTTGATAATCTCGCAATAGAAAAGGATTATTTGAAGGTATTTTCACTTGAATATAGCAATTCCCAAGAAGCGTGAGGTATAAAATTTTTGTGTTTTAGGGAGTAGGGAGTAGGGAGTAGAAAAGAAGAAAAACAACTGTACCTCAGTAATTTGAGAAACGCTATATATAAGCTGAGATATCTATAAATTATCAATTATTTCTCCCTGTTCCCTGTTCCCTCTTTTCTGGAGATATCTGTTAAATTTTATAATTCCATAGTCAT
>NZ_CEZPJD010000413.1:0-1361 GCF_983059655.1 Okeania sp. | reverse complement strand
TCCCTGTTCCCTCTTTTCTGGAGATATCTGTTAAATTTTATAATTCCATAGTCATGCACTTTTTATGGCGTAATTCTCGTGTCAAGTTGTCTGGTGGGGTATTGTTTTGGCGTGAAATTGGTGGTAATTCAAATAATGTAGTTTTTCTGCATGGATCTTGGCATGATAGTAATCAATGGTTACCAGTTATGGAACGATTGAGTCTACATTACCATTGCTTTGCACCAGACTTACCAGGGTTTAGTGAGTCAGAATTTTCTGCTACTCATTATTCAATTAATCAAATAGTAGAATCTTTGGCTGAATATATAGCTACTTTGAAATTGGAGAAGGTATATTTAGTTGGTCATTCTTTAGGGGGTTGGATAGCAGCTAGTTATGCTCTCAAATATTCTGAACAAGTATTGGGCGCGATATTAATATCTCCTGAAGGAATTAATCTTGCTGCTGTTAAAGCACGTTGGCGGTTATTCAGATACTTAACTCAAAAACCTTCTTTTTTGTGTTGGGCTTTACGATTAATATATCCTTTTGTTAGGTTATTTGGCGCTCACACAAAAATTAAGAAAATTCTACAATTTCGACAAAAGTTATTGCTTTCTTCAACGGGAACTAAAATTTTATTTAGACCTAAATGGGCGGAAATTCAAGCTGAGTTATTGAAAGAAGATTTGGCTTTTCTGAAAGTAAAAACGTTGATTTTACAAGGTTATAAAGATACTGATATTGCTTTATCTATGAGTAAGTTTTATGCGGATTTATTGCCGATAGCGAAACTTCATTTAATTAATTCTGGTGGAGATAATTTACCGGAACAAATGCCGGATATAGTAGTAGAAGAAATTACGAATTTCCTGAGTTATAGAGATGATTTTTAGTATATAAAACGTGCGTGTCGTGTAATACTAAATTGATAGATTTTTGCTACAAATAGTTTAGGATATTTATTAGAAGTCAGGAGTCAGAAAAAACGGGAAATTTAGAGGAGATAGTCGGAAAAATTGTCTATTGATTTTTTTTGCCATAATCGTCTCAAAACACTAGTTTTATGCAGCTCTTGCTACCGAAAAGCGGACACTTTGTTCGACAAAAAAATGCTATAACCTTTATCTGTAAATGCTTTTAGATTTGATAGATAAGTCCTAATTAGGGTTTGCTGAAAAAGTCTTTTTGTCAGAGGAGGAGCCAGAATTTCCTACGGAATGCTACGCAAACAGGAGTAACGATAATTATAGAAGAGGTAGCCAGAAAAATCTTCCCTTGGCTTTCTTCCCCTATCTTGCTGAAAATCCGCTCATTTTTGAAGCATTACCACCTAAAAGCTAGCATTTTATTAGTACCTAAAAAGGCTAAAACATTTA
>NZ_CEZPJD010000412.1:0-6872 GCF_983059655.1 Okeania sp. | reverse complement strand
TGTAATTATTTTGGTCAAACAAACAGTGGGAGCATCTTGCTCCCTTGCTAGATTTTTCTCATCCTAAAACGATTTTCTAAGGGAATTTCTATTTCTTCAACGCGCCAAGCAGCATAGGTTAGAGCTTCTTGCAAATCCTCCGGTTCCAAATAAGAATATGCTTTTAAAATATCTTCAGTTGAATGACCTGATGCCATCAACCCAACTATAGTACCAACGGTGACCCGCAAACCTCGAATACAAGGTTTACCACCCATTATTTATGGGTCTAAAGTGATTCTTTTTAATGTTTCATGTAGTTTATTTTGTGCTTTTTCTATTAAAGCTTCATCAATTAAGAAGTCTAGTTTTCCTGAATCAGAATCAGCTTCAATTTCTTGATTCCACTGTTGCCAATCTAACTCCATCATCCATTTTCTTAAATAGGTGAAATCATCAGGAGAAAGGGACTGAATTGCCGCTTGAATTTCTTTAACAGTCATATTCAGATCGCTATAATGGTAGTCTGCTAATATTCTAGCAAGTAATGGGAATACTAATCATGGTTGTATAGGTATTAGACATCTCCAATAATAAAAAATAAAATCAATTATCGTACATAAATTATCAATTATTTCCCCCTACTACCTACTGCCTACTGCCTCTTTTCTGGAGATGTCTAATATAGGGACATTCCACATAACGTCCCTATAATGGTTTGAGGAAAGAATGATATTATAATAAATCTCAAGGAATGCAACTCTTCTGTGAACCAATAATTCTCTTTCAGGAGAATCTTTGTACCTGAATGCCTGAGAGTATTTCAATGCATGTCATTTCAGTTATCAGTTGTCAACTTGATTTCCCAAGTGCTACTTTTAAGAAAAAAAACT
Source organism: Okeania sp. (assembly GCF_983059655.1). NCBI lineage: Bacteria > Bacillati > Cyanobacteriota > Cyanophyceae > Oscillatoriales > Microcoleaceae > Okeania > Okeania sp. Next base: position 6,000 of record NZ_CEZPJD010000412.1, on the reverse strand, counting down.
AGTGCAAAATGGCGGAAATAATTGACCAGTTACAAAATCCTAAAAGCCTTACCAATCAAAACTTCTGACTTTTGACTTTTGACTTTTGACTTCCGCGTAGCGACACTAGCTACTTTTGGCCTCTTAATAACTCACTTAATTTTTGGTTACGGCTCTCCTCACTAGCACTCCTACTTGTACGACGCTAAATTAGTTACAGTAAACAAAAATTTACATTAGTTTCTATTTATGGCCTAATTGTGGTTTAAAACTAGGTAACAATTAAACTACAGGAAGCACATATCTCCTGTAACCATAATATATGTAAGGAAAAGTAACCATGTTTGAACGTTTTACAGAGCAATCAATCAAAGTGATCATGTTGGCCCAGGAAGAAGCCCGTCGCCTTGGACATAACTTTGTGGGTACAGAGCAAATCCTCCTGGGTCTGATCAGTGAAGGTACAGGTATTGCGGCTAAAGTTCTCAAAGAATATGATGTAAATCTCAAAGATGCTAGGAACGAGGTAGAACAAATAATTGGCCGTGGATCTGGGTTTACTCCGGCAGAAATTCCTTTTACTCCCAGGGTCAAACGGATGTTGGAAGTATCTTTGGAAGAAGCAAGAAAACTAGACCATAACTATATCGGTACAGAACATTTGCTACTGGCATTGCTCCAAGATTCTGAAGGAGTCGCTGCTAAAGTCTTGGACAATTTGGGAGTTGATAGAAGCAAAATTCGGACTCAGATAATTCGCTCCCTTGGAGAAGTTGCTGCAGTTTCTCCTGGAAGCTCTAATTCTGGAAATAAGAAAGCTGTAACTCTGGAAGAATTTGGTACAGACCTAACAAAATTAGCAGCAGAGGGTAAAATCGATCCAGTTGTGGGCCGGGAACGAGAAATTGAACGGATGATTCAAATCTTGGGCCGGAGGACAAAAAATAATCCTGTCCTTCTTGGCGAACCTGGTGTGGGAAAAACAGCGATCGCTGAGGGGTTAGCTCAACGTATTATTAACCAAGATGTTCCGGATCTTCTGCAAAATAAACAGGTGGTCAGCCTGAATATTGGTTCCTTAATAGCTGGCACTAGGTTCAGAGGAGAATTTGAGGAGCGACTGAAAAAGATTATGGATGAAGTCCGCTCTAATGGCAATATTATCCTGGTAATTGATGAAATTCATACGGTTGTGGGTGCTGGTGCCATAGAAGGTAGTATGGATGCTGCTAATATTCTCAAACCGGCTTTGGCTAGGGGCGAAGTACAGTGTATTGGGGCGACTACTCTGGATGAATATCGCAAGCATATCGAACGGGATGCTGCTCTCGAACGTCGTTTCCAACCTGTGAAAGTGGGCGAACCTAGTGTGGAGGAAACAATTGAAATTCTTTATGGGGTACGCTCTGCTTACGAACAACATCACAGGTTGATTATTTCTGATGAAGCTTTGACCGCAGCAGCTAAACTATCTGACCAATATATTAGCGATCGCTTCTTACCAGATAAGGCAATTGATTTGATCGACGAAGCAGGATCTCGTGTTAGAGTGAAAAATTCAATGCTTTCACCACAGCTGAAGGATATGAGAAAGGAAATATCCAAAGTGACAAAAGACAAAGAAGAAGCTGTTCGCGCACAAAACTTTGAGCAAGCTAGTGAATTGCGCGATCGCGAACTAGAAATTCAAGCACAAATTGAAGATAGCGATACCGATAGACAAGAACAAAAAACCAAAGTTACTCCTGTGGTGACAGAAGAGGATATTGCTCATATTGTGGCATCTTGGACTGGAGTACCTGTGAGTAAGTTGACAGAATCTGAATCTGAGAAACTGCTGCACATGGAAGATACTTTGCACCAACGTCTCATTGGTCAAGAAGATGCAGTTAAAGCAGTTTCTCGTGCTTTGCGTCGTGCCCGTGTTGGCCTGAAGAACCCCAACCGACCCATTGCTAGTTTTATTTTCTCTGGTCCAACTGGTGTGGGTAAGACAGAACTGACAAAAGCATTAGCTGCTTATTTCTTCGGTTCTGAGGAAGCCATGATTCGACTAGATATGTCAGAATACATGGAACGTCATACAGTTTCTAAACTAATTGGTTCCCCTCCAGGATTTGTTGGTTATGACGAAGGTGGCCAACTGACTGAAGCTGTACGCCGTCGCCCCTATACTGTAGTATTGTTTGATGAGATTGAAAAAGCCCATCCAGATGTATTCAATATGTTGTTGCAGGTCTTGGAAGATGGTCGTCTCACTGATGCTAAAGGACGGGTCGTCAGCTTTAAAAATACCTTAATCATTATGACTTCTAATATTGGTTCCAAGGTTATTGAGAAAGGTGGCGGTGGTTTAGGTTTTGAGTTTGCTGAGGATAAAGAAGAAGCTCAATATAACCGTATCCGCAATTTAGTCAATGAGGAACTCAAGCAGTATTTCCGTCCAGAATTTCTCAACCGACTGGATGAAATTATTGTCTTCCGTCAGTTGAATAAGGATGAGGTGAAAGAAATTGCAGAAATTATGCTGCGGGAAGTATTCAGTCGTTTGGGCGAACGAAATATGACTCTGACACTCAGTGACAGTTTTAAGGAGCGCTTGATTAAGGATGGATTCGATCCTAGTTATGGTGCCAGACCGCTGCGTCGGGCAATTATGCGTTTGTTAGAAGATGCCTTGGCAGAAGCATTGTTAGCTGGTCAAATTCAGAATGGTGAAAATGTTTACGTAGATTTAGATGAGAATGGAGAGGTAAAAGTTACATCTGCTGGAGCTGCTAAGGAACAACTTCCAGAATTTGCTTACAGCAAATCTTAAAATAGCATTCAGCACCTCAGCACCTCAGCGGTCAGCTCTCAAGGCATAAAATGGGGGTAGGACACCCCCAGAACACGAACACCACGCACTTGTTCAAATAAGCGTGGGGGAGGCCGAACCCACCTATTTTAGCTGAGGAGTCCTCTCGCTCCATTGTGAGATAGTAGTCGAAGGAAAGGTTAGGACAGATAAAAAGCTTAAAAGTTAGACAACGCAATATTTTTCCTTCTTCCTCCTTCCTTCTTCCTTTTTCCTAAAGCTTAAAAGTTAGACAACGCAATATTTTTCTTTCTTATCTTATATAGAATCCGGTTATATAGTATATGTTGATAATTCTATAATTACTTCAAGCCTTTAATCTCCACCACTTCCCCACTCCCCTACTCCCCTACTCCCAACTATACAATAACTATTCAACCGGATTCTATATTACTTCTTCCTTCTTCCTCCTTCCTTCTGCTATACAGAATTATTACAGCGTGAAATTAATTCCATCACTTCGGAACGACTCAACTTTTCTTGCCCCATAGTTAAAATATCTAGAGTAGCATGAGCAAGAGTCAGAGGAATTTGGCAAAAATTTCGAGCAGGTCCTGGAGGAAGAGAGTTAGTATAAGAATCAGCTAATAAAAGATTACGTTGGGCATAGGTTTGCAAATCTTCCACAGTCCAATTATCGGGAAAAAAATCTACGCCCCTGGCTAAATCTTCTGTATGGTTGCGGAGAATATTCACCGCCTGTAGACCTCGCCCAAACCCAATTGCTTCAGTACGATTAGTCTTAGTATTATTGTACCAACTCCATAAATCGGAAAGTAATAATCCCACTGCACCTGCCACACTAAAAGTATAACGGTCTAAATCTGATTCTGTGTGAATTGCCCAATTATTTTCAGCCCAATAAGCCATTCGGTCTGCCATTGCTGCAGTTACATCCCAGATCCTGGGCGCTATTGTATCTGAAGCCAATATTGCCCATTCTCCTACTCTTTGAGTTACTTCTGGTAGGTGAGTAATATTAAAGTCTAACTTAGCTGAAAAATTCTGGAAACTTGAATGGTCAACTCCTTCCTGTAAAAGTAAACTAATCTTGCGCAACAATTTTGCTTTTGTGAAACTATCTAGACTGGGATGATCCTCAATTTCATCAATGGCACGCATACAAAGGTAGGCCGATGTAACTGCTTCTTTTAGCCCAGATGGTAATTGACTAATAGGAATATAGAAAGTACGACTTGTTTCTTTGAGTATATGTAAGGCATCTTTATCTTCAGGTTTATTCATCTTATTCAACTCCTCACGGCCATTTTGGGTTTAATGTATTAGTTTAATTGATGCTCAACACTGGATAGTTAGGGCATTCCTGAAACTTATATCATGCCCGGTTGAATAGTTACACTTTGGAGGAGGGAAGGCAGAAGGCAGAGGGCAGAAGGGAGAAGGGAAAGAAAGGTTTAAAGGTAAAAAGTTTTTTTGTCACTTTGGAGGAGGGAAGGTAAAAGGGAAGGGAGAAGGGAAAGAAAGGTTTAAAGGTAGAAAAGCTGGTACTTTTTCCAGACCTAAAATTGCTCAAACCAATATTGGAGGAGGAAAGGCAGAAGGGAAAGAAAGGTTTAAAGATAGAAAGTTTTTTTGTCACTTTGGAGTAGGGAAGGCAGAGGGCAGAAGGCAGAAGAGAAAAAAAGGGTTAAAGGTAGAAAAGCTGGTACTTTTTTCAGACCTAAAATTCCTCAAACCAATATCAGTCAATACTTTGAGATTTAATCAGCAAGCCCTAATTACTCATCATTTTTTCTAGAAAAGGTAGTCCAAAGGCAATAACAATACTAACCGCTAAACCAGCAAAGGCTTTTAAAGCGTCACTAAAAATAATCTTACCTACATCTTTCATTTCACGGTTTTGGAAATTGTGAGCTATTGCTATTTCTCTTCCTGCTAAAAGACCAATAAATACCCAAGTTGTACTCATCGGCATTTTGCTCCATTCCTTAAATAATAATAAAATTAATCCATAAATAAAGTCTACAATTGTTGCCGAACGAATATCTTGAGTATTAGTTTTACTTGTAACTATATGTTGAATTGCACCACCATTTCTATAAAAGATAATTGCATGTAAAATTAACATTACAAACATGGAAAAAAATAGCATTGAAGCATCAAGATTTCGTGGCAAGTATGCAAAGATATTTGCCAAGTCTTGAATTAACCATTGGCTCCACAAAAATGCGGTTGATACCCACTGTAAAATCACCCATTGAATAGGTGCTTCTTGGTCTGCTGTACTGAGAAACTTCTCTTCTAAAGCTTTAGTTATGAATTTATAAATAATTATAGCTGTGACAAAAGCTAACCCATAACCAAACAGTGATTTAGTCAACATACTGGTGAGATTACTAGGAGCAAAAACTGTGAGGATGAGAAAAGTAGTACTAACAGGAATTCCCCAATTTGTTAAAAATAAAAGTACGAAAGGAGGAACTATATAAATCCAACTAAAATTTTCAGGAAAAGGAAATTCTGCCAAACGCCCATAAGCTACATCTCCATCATTAGTAATCCACCCATAGAAAAAAACTCCCAATAAAACGGAGCAAATAAACAGCCATAATACCCACCAAGGGCGCTGAGAATTAGAACTTAAAAATGTGCCAAGGGTTTGTATCGCATCGTTAGCTACAATTGAATATGATGCTAATAGAAACCCAACTAACATAAATATATATTGACTGTTCATATTTTAGGGAGTAGGGAGTAGTAATTCGAGAAACAGGGGATAGAAAAAAAGAAAAACAACTGTATATCGCTAATTTGAGAAACGCTATATATATAATAACTACAGTTTAGCTAATTAAGATGTTGATTTGAAAAACTATTATACTTATTGCAAAAGTCAGAGAATAGGGAATAGGGAGAAATAATTGATAATTTTATCGATTTAATGAATGAAGCAAGGACTTGTTTAACTTCTACTACATTTTTAAATAAAGAATTTAAGTACAAGAATAACGAGCTTAAATTGTCCACTAAAAATAATAAAGCTGATAGCTGATAACTGACCAAAAAATCAGGTCTCAAGCCTCCCCTTTTAAGGGGATGAAAAAAAATCGATTCAGTATTTCAAGCCTCCGACTTTAGTCGGAGGCTCACTGATAACTGATAACTGATAACTGATAACTGAAATGACCGCTGTTTGCGCAGCA
>NZ_CEZPJD010000411.1:0-6883 GCF_983059655.1 Okeania sp. | reverse complement strand
ATACAAAATCCAAAATATAAAATTATCAAATCATACCCAGAATCAGCAACGCCAATTTATGAAATTAAATTAAAAATATTATGATGATAATTTAAATAGTATCAGACCAATTAAATCGAGTTATTTTACAAAAACTTGATTTTTATAAATAGGGAAAATAAGAAATAATATAAATACTGAATTTTGACTTTAGCAAAGGTTTTAATCTTACAAATAGACATCTCCGGAAAAGAGGGAGTAGGGAGTAGGGAGTAGGGAGTAGGGGAAAATAATTGATTATTTATGCGTATGGGATTGATTTAATTTTTGACGATCGCCAGATGTCTAATAGTCTATTGGTAGCAAATATCTAGCATATTTGTATAAAACCCAATAATAATTGTCTAGCAAGATTAAATAAATTGAATAAAAATTTTTATCTCACAAAATAAGAATATTGAATGTAGCAAAAATAATTGATTATTCTCAAATTATGCCATTGCAAAAATCATATTAATTACTGTCTTTTCCAAAGATCGAACAAATAAATTTTTGCCATCAACTAGAGTTAGAAAAAGTTAATTGATGATTGAAGTCTGTATTTCCTCCGGAAAAGGCTAATTGGTAACAGATATAGTGGGAGTCAATTATAAACCTGTTAAAAATCTTAATAATTAACTGACGACTAATACCTGATGACCGATCATCCCAACTATACTGAAATATTAACATTGGAAATATATTCACAAGGAGCCTCAGTATAGATGCAGTGGTCAAACTCTCTATCAACCCGTCCCTCATTAGAAGCAGCAGTTAAAGAAGTAGTAGAAAAAAGTTTAGAATCATTGGGAACTACAGCAGATTTAGGACTGGTATTTATCTCCTCAGCTTTTACCAGTGAATATCCACGACTTATGCCCCTACTTAAAGAATATTTACCAGAAACAGTTCTCGTTGGTTGTGGAGGCGGTGGTATCGTTGGTATGAACGATGATGGAAAACCACAAGAACTAGAACATCAACCAGCCATTAGCCTCAGTTTGGCACATTTGCCAGAAGTAACAGTCAAAGCTTTTCACATCTCAGGAGAACAACTACCAGACTTAGACAGTTCTCCTGATGACTGGTGTAATCTAATCGGAGTACCTACCGCAGACAATCCTCAATTTATCATACTTGCTGACCCGTTTTCTGCCAAAATCAATGACTTGCTTCAAGGGCTAGATTATGCTTATCCTAATTCAGCTAAAGTAGGAGGATTAGCTAGTAGTGGCCCGACTGGTAACAATGCAGGACTTTTTTGTCAAGACCGCCTTTGTGAGGAAGGAGCTGTAGGAGTCTCTCTATCTGGCAAGATTATTTTAGAAACAATAGTAGCCCAAGGCTGTCGGCCTATTGGTAAACCATATCGTGTTACAGAGGGAGAACGTAATATAGTTTTAGAAGTTGAAGAAGTCGTTAGTTCTGACCAAATAGTGGGTGGTATTAAACAATCTCCACTAGAAGCATTACAAGGCTTAGTACAAAATCTCAATGAACAAGACAGAAAGCTAGCAGAAAATTCTCTCTTTGTCGGTATAGTAAGAGACGAATTTCAGCAAAACTTAAAACAGGGAGATTTTCTAATCCGTAATTTAATTGGAGTTGATCCTAAAGCAGGAGCGATCGCTATTAGTGATAAGGTAAGAGCGGGCCAACGAATTCAATTTCACTTACGAGATGCTAATACCTCAGCAGAAGATTTAGAAATTTTACTAGAGCGCTATCAAAGGGAAGTTTCTTTCGAGACTGAATCTACAAATAATGCTGCTGCTTTAATGTTTGCTTGTTTGGGACGAGGAGAAGGATTATATGGTAAACCTAACTTTGATTCTAGATTATTTAGTAGTTATTTGAATATCCCTATGAGTGGCTTTTTCTGTAATGGTGAAATTGGTCCAGTGGGTGGTAGTACGTTTTTACATGGTTATACCTCTGTATTTGGTATTTGTCGTCAACCTTCTTGAAGAAGGAAGAAGGAGGAAATATTGAAAAAAATGTAAAAAAAATAGAGATAACTATCTAAAATTAACGATAGCCACTATTTTTAAGCAGCTCCGATCGAGAGGCACTTTTCATAGCATTCTTTTTTTTAGCTGGTATTCAACCCAAAAGAAAAAGATAATTAGTCAAAAGTCAAAAGCAAAAAAAATAGTAACTTTTGACTTGACTATATTCAGGAGTCAGGAGACAGAATTTCCGTTTGTCACCGCGAAGCAAATAGGAGTCAGGAGAAAATAATAGTGGTCATAATTGAGTGTTTGTGCTGAAAATTTTCTGAATAATTTGACCGTTGAGATAAAAGCAGTAGCTGTTTGCGTAGCATCCCGTAGGGAAGTGCTGAAGGCTGTTTGCTTACGATTATTGTAACAGTAACGTAGCATTATTATCGATACTATTAGTGGCGCTAAAACTTTCAAAATATTGTCTAGCATGAGGTGGAAATTCAGGGAAGTTAAACACAGCATCACCACCGGCAATATCTGCCCAAAAATAACGCAGACTGGGGGCAAGTTTTTCTGCCTTTTCTGGTGATAAATTTACAGGAGGATTAGTCAAAAGTTTAAACATAAAACGAAAGGAGCGATCGCCAATCCAGTTTCTAGACATATCACTAAGATTAGGAAAGTTAGGCAAAGAATTAACTCTATGAGATTCAATTTTTAAAGACTGCTGACCACTAGAGTCGGTAGTAAAATTAATGATACGATAAGGATGAGGATAAGTAACTAAAGAACCAGTTGTTATTTCATAAATTCCTTGATATTCAGCAACATCCTGAACATGAAGATGACCAGTAAATATCAGCTTAACTCCAGCAGATTGAAGAATATCTAACAATGCTAACCTATTTTCTAATATATAACGACGACCAAGGGGATTATTAGATTGATCTGGTAAATGTTCAATCGTATTATGATGTATCATTACCATCACTAATTCCTCTTTCGTAGTAGTTAAAACCTCTCTCAACCAATCTAATTGTTCTGCTTCTAAACCACCTGTATATTCTTGTTTACCAGAACTATCAAACTGATTAGAATTAAGCCCAATTATTCGTACTCCAGGTAAAATTGGTTTAGTGTAATATAATCGTCCCTGATAATCAAATCCACAATGATGATAATAGCTAGGAAAATCTGCTAAACCAATAGAATAATCATTGGTAAATTTTGTCGGTACATCGTGATTACCAGGCACTACATAAACTGGATAAGGAAGTGTCGCCAATTTTTTACTTAACCAGGTATGATTTTCAGGTTCACCATCTTGAGTTAAGTCTCCAGGTAATAGTAAAAAATCAATATCTAGCTTACTTAAATTTTCTAATACTACTTCAAAAGCAGGAATACTAACTTCTACCAAATGAAAACGATGAGCTTGTTCAGTAATAGTATTAGGAACTGCAATATGTAAATCACTAGCAACAGCAAATCTAAAATTTAAAGCCATCAAAAAAGTCCTCTGGAAATTAGGCGAAATCAATTATTAACTAGCTATCACCATTTCAGCACTCAGCTTTCAGGGCGCTAAAAGCTTGGGTTTAAATCCCTTAGCGCAAAGCTAACTGCTAAAGGCCGATTAGCTGTTTGCAGAGCATTCCGGACTGAAACGCTTTTTAATTAGGGTTTGCTGAAAAAGTATGAGTGGCAGGAGTAGGAGCCAGAATCGGTGAATCGGTGAAGTCAGGAGGAATGGGAATTATAGAAGAAGTAGTCAGAAGAATCGTCCATTGATTTTCTACCCCTGTCTTGCCGAAAATCTTAAATTTTTGAACTATTACTACCTAAAAGCTGGTACTCCCTTAGTACCTGAAAAGGATAAAACCTTTACCTGTCAAAACTTTGATATTTAATCAACAAGCCCTAATTATTTCTATAGATTTTCATTATATTTCACAATTAGCGATCAATAACAAAGATGGCCTTGAAGAAGAAAGTCAGATATGAGGGGAGAGGGGCGGGTTCATCTAAATTTAATGTTGAACAATTAATTAAACACGGGACTCGCCCCCCTACTATTGCAACATTTTGGGCGTGTCACGTCACTACGCGATTTAATATTTATTTTGCAAGTACTCTACTAAAATGTTTAGATGAATTTTTTTATATAGCGTTTCCCAAAGTCGTGAAGTACTATTATCTTTTTGTCTTTTTATTCCCTATTCCCTATTTCCCTCAAACCTAAAATTTTGTACCTCATAAGTGTGGGAATTGCTATAGATACTTAACCTAATAATTATCTACCTCTAAATAAAATATATTTTTTTGCTAACTGTATGACTCGCTGTATTACTCATACAGAATAAACAAATAAGATGGTTGACGGCGAGAAATGATAACATTAATATATATAGTTGTAAGGCAATCTGTAAATCCTAGGTAAAAGCCATGCCAGAAGCGGAACTTCCTGGAAACCAAGACTTACCAGAAAAAAATAATCCAGTAAGTAATCAAAAACTGGGCCATAACAATGGTGATAATGTAGACCAAATCAAACCAGCTCTCGAATCAGAAATACACACATATGTCCCAGAGGATGAGGATGATGAGTGGGAAACAGTGAATTTTCCTGACTCAATTAGTGTAGATTCAATTCCAGTAGTAGGAACAGATTCAGCAGAAGCCAAAGATTTAGTACCAACCAATCAAAATCAACCTCCAATAAAGTCCCAGGAAATTTCAGCAATTCAAGTAGGCCCAACAGAATATTCTATCGAAGAGCTAGAATCTACAAACCTCATGGAAGCCCTACATAATTGTAACCGCGAACTGGTAAATCGAGTTACAGATTTAGAAACAACTCTAGAAGAATGTCAAGAAAATCTAGAACATCAAGAAAAGTTGCTAGAAGAAAGGACTAAAGAATTAGCAGCAACTCAACAACAAGTAACTCGCTTATTCTACAAGTTAGAACTATGCAATCAAATTATTCAACGTCAGGAAGTTTTAGTAGAGTCTCTAACAGATAAGTGGGATATTAGCCAGCAACAGCAAGCACAAATGGAAAGAGAATGTGCTTTAACTAAACAATCTTACAGTCAACAAGTTTATCATCTCAAAGAATTAGAAAATAGTTGTCAAGAATTGCGGACGAGACTATACCGCCAACAGCAGCAAACTCTACAATTTAAAGCAGCATTAGAAAGATGCTTGGAAATGCCAGGAAAAATGTACGCAGTAGATCTACCTACAGAAATATCTACGACAGAAATATCTCCAGTAATAGCATCTGAGAGTAGTTCTGTATCTGAACCTCAAAAACAACAAGAAAGTCCTTTTGTAAATCTTAACACTAGAAAGCTCCCTTTACTAAGCTCTGAACCAGTTAAACCTTGGTCTCCACAGCCCAAAAGTCAACAACAAAAAGAAGCTATAATTAGTAGGAAAGAACAAAATATTGCCAAAATTAACCTTGGCAAGAAAATAGATTTACCACAAGCTTCAGCGGAACCCGAACAAGTAGAATTATTAGAGCAAAATATTCCTCAAAACGAGTTATCTCAAAAGGTCAGTGCAAGTAAATTAAATCCTAGTTTACCCTCATTGAGTAGAATAGGTGAAGATCTAAGTGATGAGTTGATAGATGAAACATCACCAGCAATGGAATTAGAAGAGATAGAGTCAGAAGAATATGTAGTTATGGAGGAAAACTATTTAGATGAGTATCAAAATCAATCTCAGGAAGTAGAAAAATTAGAAGAAAAGAACATAATAGTAGAAGAATATCTAGAAAGTGATACTTCTGAGGATGAAGCAATTGAACATGAAGCAATAACAATAGTTAAAAGCGAACGTATATCATGGAATATAGCTACAGGAAAGTGGAATGTTAGTGAGTATAAAGAAGAACCAGAAAAAGATGTAGATACAGAAGACTTTTTTGAAGCATCAGAGGATGTGGAGCAAGATCTAGAGCAGACAACCCCAGAAATTAGTAAGCTGCATCTACCAACTTGGGAACCACTTGTATTTGAACCTGAAGTTGTTGAAGTTGAAGAAGAATATATTGAAGAAGAATATATGGTATCAGAAGTACCAGAAAAACAGCAACTGTCACTATCAGCAATAGACTTACCAAGCTTTCCTAGAATTCCTATTGACGATCCACCATCGGCAGTGAATGGGTAAAATTAACATCTCCGGCGTTGCTGGATTAGTGTATTAATCTTAATTACTCAGGAGTTTCGACTTAGTTAACAATTTGCGCAATTTATCGACATCATACGATAGTTCTCACAGGCAAGTAGTAACGAGGGTGACGCTTTGTATCTTCTGCACTAATCCCTGCTATTCGCATTTCTGGCAGTCTATCTATATAGACGTAGACCTATCCTGAAATCCCGCTTCCTACTAGGAACGGCGTAGTAAGGGTTTGAGGACTTTTTTATACCAAATTCAAAAAAGGCAGTTACATCTTAATTTGTCATTTATTCCTAAAAGAAAAAATTATAAATTCCATAAATTTAAAAATTTTCACCTTTTTTCCTCTTTTTTATGATGTTTTTCTTTTCAGGCATTTGATTCAAACGATCTAGGGGTGGATACGATCGCCGATTTTGATTCAGAGCGAGATATTATAATCTTGGATGTAAGCACTTTCGATGTTATTGAGAGTGGAGCTAGTTTTGATTATGTGTTTGCTACTGTAAGCGATGATAGTGCTGCTGAGACTGCTGATGCTGTAATTGTTTACAATACAAATAATGGCAATTTATTCTATAACCAGAATAGTAATGCTGCAGGTTTAGGCAGTGGAGGTTTATTTGTTAACCTTGAAAGTCAACCTGAACTTAGTGCGGATAACTTTACCTTTCGATAGTAATATCATGTTCGGTTAAATAATTATACTTTGGCTGAGGGAA
>NZ_CEZPJD010000410.1:0-6890 GCF_983059655.1 Okeania sp. | reverse complement strand
ACTCCCCCGCTCCCCTACTCCTTAAAAAAGACTTTTTCAGCAAGCCCTAATTATTAATAATTCGGTAAGGCAGTAGGCAGCTTTGCTGTAGGCAGTAGGGAAGAAATTGAAAAAGTAAGGAAGTAGAGAGTACCTAGTTAACGATACTAAGTACAAAAATTGGGATAATTTATTTTCTGCTATTCCCTTAGTCAATTAGGGAATGATGTTACACCTAATACTACCAGTTGACGTACAGAATGTGAATTTAATAGTTTTGTAACTAGGAATCTTAATTATTAAGCATAATTTCTATATCCATTATTAATTATCCATTACTATCGTCGCCAAAGTTTAATAGTTCTGTCCTTACTGCCACTAGCAATACTATTACCATCAGGACTAAAAGTAACCGTATAAATCTCATCTTTATGTCCTATCAAAGTATTAACTAATGCTCCTGTTTCTAAATCCCATATCTTAATACTATTATCCTTGCTGCCACTAACAATATATCGACCATCAGGACTAACATTAACAGACATAACTTCCGCAGTATGACCAAGAATAGTTTTGATTAATTTTCCTGTTTTTAAGCTCCAAACTTTAATAGTCTTATCATAACTACCACTAACTATTTTTTCTCCATCTGGACTAATATCAACAGACCTAATTACTCCCTCATGTCCAGTTAATGTATTCATTAATTTTCCCGTATCTAAATCTTCAATTTTGATCGTTTTATCTGCACTACCACTAACTAATCTTCTACCGTCCGGGCTAATAGCAATAGAATAAACTACATCCGAGTGATCGGGGAAGGTAAAAATTAAGAAGCCTGTTTCTAAATCCCAAACTTTAACTGTTTTATCTTCACTAGCACTAGCAATTGTTTTATTATCAGGACTAATAGCAACTGACCAAACAGGTGACCAATGCTCAAATACTCGAAATGGTTTTCCCGTTTCTAAATTCCAGACAATTACTTCCCAATCATCAGTGCCTGCAACTAATTGAGTAGCATTTCTATTCAAAGCAACTGACCAAATTGGAGAATTATCACCAGAGAATGTTTTGATAACTTTCCCTGTAGGAATTTCTAAAACTTTTACTGTTGTATCCTCACTTCCGACAAATAAAGTTTTACTATCAGAATTAAATGCAAAAGTACGAGTTAAAGCATTAAAATTAGGCAAATTTTCAACCTGATAATTTTGCCAATTTATACCTTGTTTACACTTTTGTAAAATAGATTGAGCTTCAGCAAAAAGATCAGATTGTTGACTAATTAAAGTTGTTTGATTGATACATTCTTCATAGTTGCGCTTTATGTATAAATTTTGTATCAAACCCAATTTTGCCAATTCTTGCTGTTGCTGTTGTAATATTTGTTGTTGACGCACTACCAAATAATTTTGGAATTTAATATATCTATATATAGCAAAGATTATCACAATGAAGGTAGCGATAAATCCTAAAATCAACTGCCAGTTAAAATATGATTTTTTGTCGTTCTTGCTAAAGATTCTTTGAAATTTAGTAAGTGGAGATTTCGGCACAACTCTGTTTTCTATTAATTCTATATCTTCTTGAGTGAGTCCTAAAATTTGCTGTAGACGCTGTAACTCCTGGCGAGTTTCCTGATTAAAAGGATATTCTTCTTGAACTGCAGCTACTAATGTTTGTTCATACCTTTCTCCTTTATCCCGATATGTACGGTAAGGATTTAATATTTCATTCTCAATGATGTCTGTTTCTTTTTGTGACAGTTCTAAACTTTTTCTAAGTTCATCTAAAATTCTTCTCCCGACAACAGAAATATCTCCTCGATAACTAGCTATATGAATAACTTCTTCCCGATAAATTTCTTTTTCTTGACTATCTATAGTTGGATTTGAAAGGTCATTAATTTTTTTTAAATCTTCTATAACTTCTGCTGCTGACTGGTAACGTTCGTGAAAATCATAACACACCATTTTATCTAAAATATCTGCTAGAGGAGCAGAGCAATTTGTTAGGTATCGCCAAAAAATATCTTTTTTTTCACCATTTTCATTATCCTTTAGTTTCGATAATTCGCTACTAGGTAATCCAGTAATTGCCTGAATGCCAATCATTCCTAAAGCATAAATATCGCTACTAAATTGAGGATTATATTCAAATTGTTCTATTGGCATATATTCCATAGTACCAATCCTAGCTGTAGGATTTTGCTGACCAATATTAATTTCTTTAACAGCTCCAAAATCAATTAAAACTAATTTATTATCTGATTTTCTTCTAATTAAATTAGCAGGCTTAATATCTCGATGAATCACACTATTTTCATGCACAAACACTAAAATTTCTAAGACTTCGTTGAGAATTAAATTTACCTGTTTTTCAGATAGAGGTTTACCTGGTAATATTTCATTATCCAAAGATTGACCAGGAATAAAAGATTGAACTAGAAAAAACTCTCGATCTTCTTCAAAATATGCAAGTAGTTTAGGAATTCGATCGTGTTGAGAAAGCTTTTCTAGCATTTGTGCTTCTTTTTGAAATCGCTCGCGAACAATATTGATTAATCTTTGATCATCAATATTTGGCTGTAGATGCTTAATAAAACATTGTGCTTCTCCAGGACGACGAATATCTTGGGCCAGATAAGCATGGCCAATTTCTCCTGATTCAATAATTTTAATAATTTGATAGCGTCCATCTAAAATATTACCAATCATCATTATTGTGGTAGAGCCTTTTTTAGTTGATTATGGCATGAAACAATTTACTCATTTTGACATCTACAATTATAGAAAAAAGAATTTTTCTTAAGAAAATTTTCCTGATTCCAAAACTAAAAATTAGAAGTTTAATTGTAACCTTTAATCATTAATTGATAGAGATATGTTACTCCAGAACACAAATTGATTCTGATAAAAAGTGTAATATAGAAACCAAAATCATAATTTTGGCCACTCAAAACAAAAGCACTATTTCGGTAGTGCTATCATAGATAGAACCAAAGCTAAAATCAGGTAATAGGGAGTTAAGTGGATGAGTCATGAAATAATAGCAATCAGGAGACCTGTCAGACCAAAACAGCCTATTGATCCAAATTCTCCGCAGGAGGAGCTTCACGAACAAATTCAGTCAAAAGTAGAAAAACCAAATCCAATAAAAAATAGCCCCTCATCAAAAAAAGAAGGTACAAATGAAAGGCAATTAAGAAAACCTATAAGTAAACCAGAAAGACCCAAAAAACCAGGAAAACCAAAGTTAAAAGAATCTATCCAACAAGTTACCAATGCTGACGGAAAAGTTTTTAGTCCGGGGGATAAAATTTTAGTATCAGCACCCTGGAGTAGTATGGTAGAAGCTGAAATTACGGGTTTTTATAAAAGTCCTGAAGGTTCAATCTGGGCAATTTTTCTTCCTCAAGAATCTCTACCTAAGTGGAAGTGGGAAAAAGGTTGTATCCGGGCTGAATTATTAAAACAACCATAATTAAGGCCAAATAAATATTAAATTCAGGATAATTTGGCATCTAAAAAATCCTCAAAAATTATAGCAGGATGATTTGGGTTATTTAGAAAATATCCTGAATAAAACTAATAGGGAACAGGGAAAAAATCTCTTGAAGAAACAGATTAGGGAGAGGATATATTTTAGACTTTTCTCCTGTTCCATCAAGATTCAATTAAACTAAATATAACTCTATACTAAATCAGATTTAGATAGGTTACTTGTTAAGGTAGCAAATAAATATTTATCCAAATAGTAGAACTCAAACAAATAAATTCTTTAAAGTGCTGAAAATTGCAGTTTTTCTGGAGTTAATTCTTGAGCAAATCGGAAAACAAAATTTTCTTGTTGTTTTGTTTCTATTGTGTATTGACGAGTTTGTCTAACCTTAGCGATCGCTTCTACTTCAGAATAACCTAAAGCTACTAAACAACAAGCGGCAACTGTTCCGGTACGTCCTAATCCAGCTTTACAATGAATTACTACTATTTGTCCTTCTTTTACTACTTTCAAAATATTGTTAATTAGATGAATAAACTCATTTATTGAGGTAGGAATACTTCGATCTTTAATGGGAAATCTGATACTTTTTATTCCTTGTGCTTCTGTTACTTTTCCCAGGTCAGAAATTTGTATGTCTTCTAATTCATGTTCTTCTAGAAGTGTTATTAATATATCCATCTCATAATCTAACCGTAGTCGTAATAAGTCTTTATTCAAATCCCGGTCCCAATCTAAGTGCATACCGAAATTTTTCTTACCAGGAGCTAAGGTCATACCAATTTTCCCCTTTAAATTCACTACTTCTGGTGTTAAGAAATCGACATTAATAGGGTCATTGTCAGAATTTTTGAGTTGTTTAATCATCTTTATATTAGCTACAAATAAGGATTGCTATAGTTAAAATTAAATTTAATAAATTTTACAAGTCATATAATTTTTTAAACCAGTTAATAAATATTTGAGCCTTGGGGATGTTTTGGATTTAAGATTTTTTCCATCACAGCATTATGTATAGCAATGTGCGCTGGCATATTTACAAATTGCAGGAGATGTCCAATAGCTAAAAGTCTTATATTATCGGTTTTTTATTACCCCTGTTGCCTGTTGCCTGTTGCCTGTTGCCTGTTGCCTGCGCACAGCGCTATAATTGGCGACCGGGAGTATTTTGCCATGCTAACCATGTATGAATATTGGCTTTATCAGTGTGATTTTCTATAAATGGCGCGCCTTGATTTTTAGCTTCTTTAACTGCTGTTTGTGCATAATTCCAAAGCAATTCTTTTTCGTCAGGAATTATATTAAGTCAGAAATGTTTCTAACATTCCAGACATTTTATTATCTGGCATCATCCACACCCCAAATTTAACACCAGAATTAGTGTTATGAATTAGACCTGTTTCTGGTAAATTTTCAGGAAAATCAGGAATACTTGGTAAACAAACATTTCTAATGCTTTGCCATCTATCCTTTGAATTATCATCTGCATCAACCATTAGACCTAATGCAGAAAGTCCAGATGCTTTTAACTCTGTAGAAATTACATTTTTATTTAGTAATTTTTCTATGCCATCAAAGGATTCAATATATACAAATGGTTGTTTATTTTTATCTTCCCAAGGAATATCATTAGCTTCTATCAAATATGGAATAACTCTTTTATCCTCATCACCTTCTACTAAAAGCTTATTTCTGGGAGGAACAGATTTTTTTGCCATTACTATCGCACCTCTATGTCACGTTGTGCAGCAATAACAATTTCAGATTCAGTGAAAACTACAGAACTATTTTTATCAGCTTCTATCCTGTGAATTGTAATTTCTTCACCCTCTAAATTTTCATTTTGAATAACATCAGCAAGACTACTCCAACAATCACTATTATGAGTAGTAGCAAATACTTGAACATCTAATTTTTTTGCGGTTTTCCAAATAAGTTTCCACATATCAGACATTGTAGAAAAATGTAAACCAGTATCAATTTTATCTACAAGTAATACTCCACCTTGAGCAGAAACAAGAGCGATCGCTAATGCTAAAATTCGCCATATTCCTTCTCCCATACTGCCAATAGGTATAGGTTGTTTTTGGTCAGAAACTTTTACTCTAAACCCTCCTCTTGCTCCTAAACTTCTAGTGTTAGAATCATATTTTTGAGGACCAATTGAAGCAATACGTTCAATTTTAGGTTCAATAATTTGTAATGCTTCTAGAGTCAATATTTCCTCTGGTGTTAAAACAATTTCATCAAATAGTTTAGTAATTTCGTTAATATCCAAAGATAATGGTGTAATAAATTGGGATTTTGTAATTGATTTAGCAAGTCTTGTATTTAATTTTGTCGCCAATATAGCCCAGTTTGAGTTACCTGGGTATATACCTCCATAATCTGATAAATCTCGTTTTATTTTTCCTATCTGATTCTGCCAATTAAGTATAAAAACAAGTTTTTTTGATGCTTCTAAGTCATCCTTAAATTCTTCTGAATCATCCGATCTATCTTGTTCGGAATTATTAGCAGGCTCTGTTTGTATTGAAGCAATTAACCTTTCCGGTTCTTTTCCATTATTTCCTACTATAGAAAATTCACTTCCTACTGAAATTTCACGCCCATAGAAAAGGTGACGAATATCCAGTTGGCGATCGCCTTCCGTAAAATATTCTCCTCGGTCAAACATCATTTTCTGAAATTTGTCTGGTTGATTAAAGGAATATAAAAGTTGAATAGCCTCTAAAATAGAAGTTTTCCCACTATTATTCATCCCCACCAACAAATTAACTCTGCTAAGTTGTTGAAGTTCAAAAGATTGGAAGCAACGAAAATTATTTATAGTTAACGATTTCAACATATTTATTTCCTGTTCATATATATTTGAAAATGAAAAGATTTAATTTTAAGATGATAGTAAATTTTCAACTTTTTGTTTGAGAATAGGTAAATCTAAATTACACCTATTTTATCAACTTAGGCTACACTACTTATCTTATACTGAAGTGCGAAATAATTTTCGTAAATTAGTGTAGGATTAAAGTTTTGAGGCGATAAAATCTTACTTTTAACTTTTAACTTTTAACTTTTAACTTTTAACTTTTAACTTTTGACTTTTGACTTTTGACTTCCGTAAATTAGTGTAGGGTTAAAGTTTTGAGGCGATAAAATCTTACTTTTAACTTTTGATTTTTGACTTTTGACTTCCGTTATCACTACAAACAACTAAAGTATAATTTCAACCTGAATCTGCTAGCAACATATTTCGGCAGATATGAATACCTAAATTGCCTCTGTTGCATAAATTTCTAATTTCAAAATCATGAGCATTTTCAGCTCTAATGACAGCTTGTATTTTGGCTACCGGAAATCGTAATCTCCTACTCCGCAATAAGCAATTAAATCTATTTCTTCTGGCT
>NZ_CEZPJD010000409.1:0-6894 GCF_983059655.1 Okeania sp. | reverse complement strand
AGTTATCTGCTCTTTTGGATATTCTGACATTTTTTACTTGTACTGAAGGTAAGATTTCATAAGTTTTTACTATTCCTATTCTGGGTAGTTGTATGTAGTTTCCTTGGAAAATTTTGATACTTCCTTCTAAGTAAAAGCTGTCTTTTCTACCTTTTTTCTTAAAGACTGGAAATCCACGTCCCCGAATAGTTAAAAAGTTTTTAAATGCCCTTTCTAAATCTCTTAATGCTTGTTGAGGGGCACATTTAGATACCTCATAATACCAGGGATTAATTGATTTGACTTCGGCTACTAAACGTTTATGCAGGGTGATGGCGCTTGGGCGAAATTTAGTTTCTTCGTACTCTTTTATGCAAGTTGCTAATCCCCAATTATAAGCATGACGAGCTACTCCTGCGTGTTTGGCAAGTATTGTTTTTTGTTGGTTGTTAAGTTTGAGCTTAGTCTTAAAAGATTTCATGATTATTGTTTTTGTTGGCACTAAGCGCGCAGTTGTGCTGTTTCATATATAGTTAATAAGTTAGACATAAATCTAGTGTATCACAGAGTATTTGTCTAATTGTGTCTCACTTTGTCTAATTATTTTAATACTGTTGATAGCCCCATCTTCCCTCACTCCTAATCTTCCCATCAAACTTAGTAGGCTTTAACGGTAAAAGATGAGATGTCAAAAACAATAATATTAGTTATTATATTAGTAAATGTTAAATAATCAAAATAATATAATTTCTTAATATTAGCTAATAAAGAGTTATGAAATCTGATGTCAACAGTTTGCGTACCTGCCAACAACAGTTAGTTGATTTACAAAATGAAAATGCTATTCTTAGAGAACGTCTATATCAGTTGGAGCAAATATTAGATATTTTACCCGAAAGCTTGATTTGTCAAGATTTGAAAAACCAGGAAATATTTTATAGTAATCATGCTTTTCAGCAACAAAGCCGTGAAAATCAAACTAAAATTTCAGAAGTCAGCAGGGTGACAAACGATAGACATCCAGTAGAAAAAACTACCGAAATCAAACTAAATGACAATATAGAAGAGCGTTATTTAGCTATTCATCAAATTCCTCTGCGTAATAGTCAAAGAAAAATTAGTTATTTGGTAACATTTTCTCAAGATATCACTGAGTTAAAACAGCTTCAACAATCACAACAGCTATTGCTCTCAATTATCGATAGCTTACCTCAAATGATTTTTTGGAAAGACCGCAACAGCATTTTTTTAGGGTGCAACCGTTACGCCGCTCAAATTTGTGGTTTTTCATCACCTACAGAAATTATTGGTAAAACTGACTACGATATGCCTACTACAGAGGAAGAATCTGAGTGGTATCGGGAATGCGATTTTAGAATTATGGAGACTAATACTCCAGAGTTGAATATTGTAGAAACCCAACATCGTCCAGATGGTAGTCAAGCTTGGATCAATACGCATAAAGTACCACTCCATGACCAAGAAGGAAATGTGACAGGTATAGTAGTATCCATCGAAGATATCACTGAAAAAAAGCACACAGAAGCACAACTACAAGAAGTTACAGCTCGTTGGCAACGTATTGCTGCTAGCACCCCTGGACTTTTTTATCAATATTGTCAATCTCCTACAGATCCTATAGGAAAATTCACCTTCCTGAGTGAAGGTTGTTATGATATCTACGAACTCGATCCAGAAGCTGCACTTCATGATAATAGTATCTTGTGGGAATTAGTTCACCCTGAAGATCTCCCCACCTTTCAGCAGTCTGTAACTCAGGCTTTCACACTTAAAGCAGTATGGCAAACAGAATATAGAATTACTACTCCTTCTGGCAAGCTCAAGTGGCTACAAGCAACTGCAATGCCATGCAAACAAAATGATGAAAATGTCTATTGGGATGGCGTTATTCTTGACACTACCGAACTAAAGAAAACTGAATTTGCTCTAAGTCGGAGCGAAAAAAGATTGAGACGATTTTTTGAACAGTGTCCTCTAGCTGCAATAGAATGGGATGCTGATTTTCGTGTTGTTGAATGGAATCATACTGCAGAAAAAATCTTTGGTTATAGCAAAGCAGAAGTCCATGGCAAGTTGATTTCAGAATTGAATCTTGTTCCTCCCTCAGCACAAGATGATGTAGATCAAGTAATTCAAAAGTTACTGGCAGGAACAGGAGGAACATTCAGCATAAATGAAAATATCACTAAGACAGGAAAAATTATTGTTTGTGAGTGGCACAACTTTGCATTTTATGATGACGACCGCCAGCTAATTAGCATTTTCACTATGGCGCATGATGTCACAGAGCGCCAAAAAATTCAATCTGAATTACTCCAACAGCGACAGTTACTCAGAACTATTGTAGATACTTTGCCCCAAGCTATTTTCTGGAAAGACTGCAATAGTATTTACAAAGGTTGTAATAGTACATTTATTAGAGAAATAAATCACCAACCTTGCTCAGAAATTGTTGGTAATACAGACTATAATTTGGCCTCGAATGAGGAGGAGGCCAGATTAGAACAACAGAGCGATCAAGAAGTTATGCAATCTGGTAAACCACAAATGCACTTAGTTGAGCAAAGACAGCTTCCTAATGGCAATCTGACTTGGTTAGATATTTGTAAAGTCCCATTAGTTGATGAAAATGGTAGAATATTTGGGATTCTTGGTACTTATGCAGATATTACTGAACGCAAGCGAACCGAACAACAGTTACGAGAAAAGGCTCAACGAGAACAACTGTTTAACCAAATTATCAGTCAGATTCGCCAATCCCTGGACATTGAAACTATTCTAAATACTACTCTCAATAGAGTTCGGGAATTGATGCAAACAGATCGATGCCTTTTTTTCTGGTATTGTACTGATGCAGAAGAGCCTTATTGTTATATTAGTAATGTGTCTCAACTTCCAGGTTTACCCGATATACCACAGAAGTACCCAGCTTCGATATTAGGTTCAATTAATCAGAAGGTTTTGCACTTAGAAGTTATCAAAATAGTTGATACTGACTTAGAACCAGATAGAACTTTTCAAAAATTGCTCAAATCATTAGGAATTCAATCTTTTCTATCTGTTCCCTTTCAAAAAACATCAGGTCAAATTGGAGCATTAGTATGTAATAATCACACTCAGGTACGCAACTGGAATGATACAGAAATTAGTTTACTACAAGCTGTAGTGGAACAGTTAGATATTGCCTTGACTCAAGTAGAACTTTATAATCAAAGTCGCAGCAAGACAAGAGAATTAGAAACTACTCTCAAGAAACTGAAGCGGACTCAAGCTCAGATGATTCAAAATGAAAAGATGTCTAGTTTAGGTCAACTTGTCGCAGGAGTAGCTCACGAAATTAATAATCCTGTCAGTTTTATTTACGGCAATCTTTCTTATGCTAAACAATATACTCAAGATTTATTCCATTTGATTGAGCTATATCAAACCCATTACCCTAACCCACATACTGAAATTCAGGAAGTAATAGAAGAGATGGAATTAGAATTTTTGCAGGAAGATTTACCGAAACTTCTCAACTCAATGAAAGTGGGAGCTAATCGTATTGAAGATATTGTCAAATCTTTGAGAAATTTTTCACGCCTCGATCAATCTGGACATAAAAAAGCTAACCTCCATGAAGGAATTGATAGTACTCTTACTATTTTATACAATCGTATTAATAGGCGAAATCATTTTCCGGCAATTGAGATAGTTAAAAATTATGGCAATATTCCACAAGTGGAATGTTATCCAGGACAGCTTAATCAGGTATTTATTCATATAATTAGTAATGCCATCGATGCTATTGAAGAAAAAGATGCAAAGCGGACTATGGAACAAATTAAATCAGAACCAAGCTTAATTGAAATTTCTACTAAAATTGTTGGTAAGTTTGTACAAATTTGTATTCGGGATAATGGAACTGGTATTCCACCAGAAGTTAAAGAACGTCTTTTCGATCCTTTCTTTAGTACTAAGGATGTTGGTAAAGGTACTGGACTAGGATTATCTATTAGCTATGAAATTGTAGTTGAGAAACATGGCGGTAGCCTAAAATGTAACTCTAATCTTGGTAAAGTAACGGAGTTTGTGATGAAAATTCCCATGAAGCTTATACCGTTTCGCTAAAGTCAAATTCGCTAAAGTCAAAAGTTAAAAGTTAAGTAAGTTGGCCTAAAAAAAACTAAGTATTTAACAAAAAGTAAAGTAGCTCTAAAACCTCTTCCCTTCTGCCCTATGCCTTCTTCCTTCTTCCTTCTTCCTTCTTCCTTCTTCCCTCTTTAAGAAGATGGTATTAAACGTTTTCTCATAGATTCTGCACGTCTTTTCGCAGTATCATTTTTGGGGTCACATTTTAGTGCTGACTCATAAGCTTCTAAAGCTTGAGCAGTTAATTTTTTCTTCTCATAAGCATGGCCTAAATTATTATAGACAGTTACATAATTAGGGTCTATTTTTAATGCTTCTTTGTATTGCCTAATAGCAATATCGTATTGATCTTTAGCAAAGTAGGAAAAACCAAGAGCATTATAAACTTTAGCAGAACTTTCTGAATTTTCTGAGTCTTTTAATTTCACACCTTTTTGTAACAATTCAATTGCTTGAGAATACATTTTTTTTTCTAAAAATATACTGCCAAGCTGATAATATTCGTCTATTGTTCCCTGTTCGTTTTTCAGTTTATTTGTCAATTTAGAAAGCTGACTTTCAGTTTTCCTTGTCTTAGTAATCTGGCGAATGACAAATATACCGGATACAGACAATAATATTAATAGTATTAGTAGGTATAAAACTGGTAGAGTGCTATCCATAATTAATAATTAATTTTTATTAGTAATAAGGCTAGATTTGAAATTTTATAGCACTAGGCAAATAGGGCGGGGACATTTATAAATACTCAAAGTTAGTCAGGGATTACTTCTGACTTCTGACTTCTGACTTCTGACTTGCGCGTAGCGCTATAGGAGTGGAGTAGGAAGTAGTTGTCATAAAAATTTCCGGTTTCCAACTCCCTAAATCTTCTAGTTGATATTATCCTTGAGCTTGGCTTGCTAATTCAACTACTTTAGCAAAAGTTTCAGGCTCTAAAACTGCTAATTGGGCTAACATCTTACGGTTAATGATAATATTAGCTTTTTTCATATTACCTATCAGTTGACTATAACTCATGCCCTGTTGACGAGCTGCAGCATTTATCCGAGTAATCCATAAACGACGGAAGTCCCGTTTACGTTTACGACGATCGCGATAAGCATTTCGTAACGCCTGCATGACTCGCTGATTAGCAACTTTAAATAGTTTAGACTGTCTACCTCTAAATCCTTTAGCTAATTTAAGAACCTTGTTACGGCGTTTACGAGCAACATTACCTCTTTTAACCCTGGTCATAATTTTTCCTCTAAAATTTTACAAATATGGAAGCATTAAACGTACATTTTCTTCATTACTCTCATGGACAAGAGCCATTTTAGACAGACGACTCTTGCGGTTGGAGCTTTTATGTTGCAACAGATGACTCTTAAAAGCTTTACGACGCATGATTTTTCCACTACCTGTGGCTTTAAAGCGTCTAGCTGCAGCCTTGCGAGTTTTTAATTTTGGCATGATTTGCACTAAATTTTATACACAATATTTGATTTTAGCACAAAAGTTGGTTAAAATGAAAGACTTAATTTTATTGTTAATTTCTGAAGCTCTTATTAACCTTGGTGTATGGGTTAACAGCCGTTAACCCCTAAAATATTTGGTCGCACCACCCCACCTTGATTGGAGAAATATTTTTGGAGCGAAGCTCAAATCCCCGTGACAAAAATAACTTCTGACTTCTGACTTCTGACTTCTGACTTCGTTATGCCTATCTACTCAGAATTGTATTAGATTAGGAACCCAAGTTTGACGTAAAAACAACCTTATGATAAAAAAATCAGACTAGACCACTTTGCTCATAAATGAAGTGCAAAGTTTTCTAATCACGACTACCCCTAAAGTAATGATACTAAATGTTTAGTCTTCCTAGCAAAATTGAGGCAATTTTATACCTGAAGGGACAACCCCTCTCTATTTCAGAAATTTCTGAAATTGCCAAGTGTGAGCGTGGCCAAGTTAAAGATGCTTTAATCGAATTAATGTCTGAATATGCCCACCGACATACTGCCTTAGAAGTCGTAGAAACTGAAAAAGGCTATAGTCTTCAACTCAAAGCCACTTTTAGTGAGTTGATAGAATCTTTAATTCAACCAGAGTTGGGAGTAGGTGCTCTGAGGACTTTAGCAGCGATCGCTCTTAAAGGAGGTATTAGTCAATCAGAATTAGTAGATATTCGTGGTTCAGGAGTTTATCAGCACGTTCCAGAACTTGTTACCTTGGGGTTTGTTCGTAAACGTCGTCAAAAAGAATCTCGTTCTTATTGGTTACAAGTCACAGATAAATTTCATCAGTATTTCCAACTAGATCAACTTCCTCAACAATTATCACTTGACCTTAGTTCTTTCTCAGATGACGAAGAGGAGTGAAGAAGGCAGGAGGCAGAAGGTAGAAGTTTTCCAATAACTAGGGCTTGCTGATTAAATATCAAAGTTTTTAATGACAAAGGTTTCAGACTTTGCAGCTACTAACAAAGTATCAGCTTTTAGGTAGTTCCAGTTAAAAAATCTAGGATTTTTGGCAAAAAAGGGTTAGAAAATCAAGGGAAGATTCTTCTGGCTATTTCTTCTCGGAATCTCATTCCTCCTGGATTCTGAATTCTTGATTCTGGCTACTCCTCTTAAAAAAAGACTAGTGAAGCGCAAACCCTAACTAATTATCCAGACTTGATCTAAATTCCCCATTTCTTCTGTCTCCTGTCTCCTACCCCTACTAAAAGACTAGTGAAGCGCAAACCCTAATTATATGAATCAACGCTCTCTGATATCC
>NZ_CEZPJD010000408.1:0-6906 GCF_983059655.1 Okeania sp. | reverse complement strand
AGGCTTTAAACCATAATTATTTAATTATTAATTAGTTAATTATTCGGTAAGATCAAAAATTGAAGAAGGCAGAAGGCAGAAGCGGTCTGACCCCGCGTCGGCGTCAGACGCAAGGGAATGCTGACCAAGAGAGGGAAAATTGCATGGGGATTCTAACCCAAACAATTTTGAAAACCGTGTAGACAGTGGGGAATTAAACCCATAAGGTAAATGATGAATACTTTACTCTAGCGTCAACTCAAAAACAACAATAATCAGGATTTTACAGTGGATTTAACCATTGAATATCCTGCAAATGACTTTAACTTAATATTTAAAACTAGGGTGCTATCGTGATGAATTAAAGGGATTTTATGCAGTCTTACGAAAAAATGGATTTAACCAAGTCAAAAATGAACGATGAATCAAGATTAAAGGAAATCGGGTTAGGTTTAGCTTTATCGTTTCTCGTAGCAACACCAGCACAAGCAAAAGTCTTGCCCCTTTCAAATCAGTTGAGTCTATTAAATGACCAGACTAACAATCTATATAATTCTATAGACAGTTCAGATCGGCAAATCTACATTAATAGTGTGGATAATATTTCAATACTACTGTATAATCTACCTCGAAAAGGAGATTATCAAAAATTCCCTATTTTTACAAATCAGGTATCACCCTCAACACCCATATTAGAACAAAAACTATTAACAAAAAAATATGAGAAAAGATTGATTGACAGGTTTGTTAGTAGTACAAACAACGAAAATCATAAAATCCCAACATTAGAATTATCACAATTAACAACTCATTTGCAAAGTGAAAATGCTCCTTTATTACCTACAAGTGACAATTATTTAACCCTATTACCTCCTATCTCAGAAAAAAGAACATTAATTACTCGGCACAAACTCCTACAAAAAAAACTAGAAGTTGAGGAATTAAAATCCCAAAACATAGAATATAGGCAGGCAAAACAGGAAAATTTATCTGTAACTCTTGCCGAGCAAAATATTAATAAAAAGCAGCAACAAAGACAGAACAAATTTGAAAATATAGATAACTTCATCCCGAACTCTGTTGTACAAAATAAACTAGAAGAAAATCTGACAAATTTTAATTTGTCAACCATTCAAAATAAATCCAATGAGTCTAATGACTCAGAAAAAAATGCAGCACAACAACAAAATCCAATTGAACAAAAGCTAAACCCACAAGCTTCAAGAATCTTCCGCATTAACGAAATACAAAAGCCCCTAACCACTGCATCAGCACTATATCAACCAGATATAGTTATTACTAACTTTTCTGAAAATATCAGAATAGCCCAACAAATAATCCAAGTAACGAATATCAAAGTTAACACTACAGCAGAAGGTATAGAGATTGTCTTAGAAACCTTGAATGGAGAAAAATTACAACTCAGGAGTTCCGTAGATGGAAATACTCTGATTGCCGATATTCCCAATGCTGTACTAGCTCTTCCAGATACAGAAGAATTTTCAGCTAAAAATCCCATCAAAGGTATTACTAATGTTACAGCAAAAACAGTAGATGGTAATAGTATTAGAGTTACTATAGAAGGAGAAACAGACCTGCCAACAGCAGCTATAGTTTCTACAGACGAGGGATTGACTCTAAGTGTAAATCCTGTCACTGAAGAAATAGAAGTAGTAATTAGTGCTACTCGTACTGGTAGAAAAGAAGAAGACATACCGCGCAGTATTACTGTCATCGATCGCGAACAGATAGAAGGTCAAGGAGGGGTCAGCATCAGCAATAACGTCTCAGACATTCTGGGTAGGCTAGTTCCTGGTTATGGACCTCCACAACAAGTGGAGCGCAGGACTTCTGGGCAAAGTATGAGAGGTCGTCCCGCATTAATCTTAATTGATGGAGTTGTTCAAAACTCAAATTTTAACCTATCATCAGAGCTGAATACTATAGATCCATCAGCTATTGAACGGATTGAAGTGATTCGTGGACCATCTGCTCTCTATGGAACTGGTGGAAGTGGCGGAATTATCAATATTATCACTCGCGAACCTACGGAATTTAAACTTCAACAAGAAGGACAAGTGGGTATAAATGACTCTATAGGTGATGAAACATTTCCGGGGAATGGAATAGGTTATAACTCTAGATATAGTTTTTCAGGCAACCAAGGAAGATTTAACTGGCGGTTTCAGACATCACTAAATCAAAATAATAGGTTGTATGATGCGGACGGGGATATAATTCCATCTGCTGATTTAGATGGCTCTAGGAGCTTAAACTTTTTGACTAAACTAGGGTTGAATATCAGTGAAAACCAGAAACTAGCATTGAATTATAACTTGTACAATGACCGCATATTCTCAGAATACTTTAATGATCCAATAACTGCCACAATTCCTGGTTTGCAAAAAGCAAGAGCTATCAGAATAGGCAAGCTTGAATATGAAGAGCCACCAGAACAAACAAATCATAATCTGAGTTTAACTTATAATCATGATGATATTTTTTTCGGCTCTAAACTTTATACTCAATTCTTCTTTCAACGTACTGATTTAAGAAATAAAGTTGGTGATAACAGAGGATCGGTTGCTGCTGCATTCCCTAATATAACAATTACCCCCGATATTCCCCTTGTTTCTCAAACTGGTATTGAACAGAGAAAGTTAGGAACAAGATTTCAAATTAACACGCCTATTACTAATTCAGCAAATCTGCTATGGGGGTTTGATTATACAAATGAAAAAAATGACACCGAAGAATTTGTGATCGATTCTATAGCATTAGATGAAGAACGAGAAGTAAATATTTTAGAGAGAGTCAACAATATTCCTAAGTTTGAACTAAATAACCTGGGACTTTTTCTCGAAGGAAACTGGGATGTTTCTCAAAAATTAATACTCACTGGAGGTGCGCGTTATGAAAATATTGATATTGATGCTGAAGATTGGACGGGAAGTCCAATATCAAATATTTTTGATGTTGCAGCAGGAAACCCTTTACCTGAGTTTGAAGGAGGTCAAGTCAATCAGTCAGATGTAGCCTTTAATTTTGGAATTCTTTACAAACTCTCATCGACAATTAGTTTATATTCTAATTTTTCCCAGGGTTTTACTATTCCTAGCTTGAGATTAGCAGCGACTTTTGCAACGGATGAATTTAGTGTTTTTGATATTGACGATTTGCTAGAACCAGAAAAAGTAGATAATTATGAAATAGGAGTTCGTGGCAACTGGAATTCAGTACAGTTTACTTTAGCAGGTTATTACAATCATACAGATAAAGGACAGAATTTCATCACAACTGACACTATTGGAGAAGTTGTGAGGACTCCTCAAAGAAACTATGGAGTAGAAGCTAGTATTGATTGGCAACCAGCTAATACCTGGAGTCTTGGAGGGACTTTTACTTGGATGGAGGGTGATGGGGATCTGTTTCCCAATGATAATCGTAGTTTTGTACCTTTGAGTAGCTTTGACGTACAACCAATGAAGTTCACGTTTTATCTAGAGAATCAAACTTTGCCTATTTGGAAAAATCGCTTACAACTTTTGTATGTAACCGATCGCAATCGCGCTTTTGACGAAGGCACAGATCCATTTAGAATATCTGGTTATACCACAGTAGATTTTCTTAGCAGCCTCAATGCTAATTGGGGAAGATTGGAGGTAGGTATTGAGAATTTGTTAAACCATCAATATCTTCCTGTTGTGAGTCAAACTCGTGTAGGACTTACAGAGGTTCGGCGTTTCGCTGCTCCCGGAAGAGCTCTTAGTATTCGCTATTTTCTGAATTTTTAGTACAAATATACTTCTATGAAAAAAATAACCGGAATCAAAACCAGTTTTGAAATGCTTTTGGGAGTGTTACGCCAGGCTACAACTTTTTTAATACTTGCAATTTTAATTGGTTGTAGTTCTCCAGCTAAAAATTCTAGTTCTACATTGTCTGAGGAGCAAGAGACTGAAAATGCTACAGAAGAAGCCATAATTTTAACTGACTCTACCAATACTCAGATTATTTTAGACAAAATTCCAGAGCGTATTTTGTGCATAGATCCTATCTGCCTAGATATTTTAGCTGAACTAGGAATACAACCTGCCGGGGTTTTACAAAATATAGCTGGTTGGGCTCAAGAACCTGATATGTTTGGAGAGCAGGGCAAAAAAATTCCTCAAGTTGGTGGTTTACGCTTTCTTGAGCCAAACTTAGAGCAAATTGTCCAACTCAAGCCAGATTTAATTATTGGTTTTCCTATACACAAGAAAATACGGGAAGCACTAAAAGGAGTTGTTCCTTTATATATGCTGGCGACTCCCAAAACTTATTCAGATGCGATCGCCAACCTGAAAACTGTTGGAGAATTTACAGGAAAGAATGTTGAAGCTGAAGCAGCAGCAAAAAAATTTCTGGATAAGTTAGCAACTTACAAAGCGAAATCCCCAAAGAATCAAAGTATCATATTAATACAGGGTCAAGAGACCAATTTCACTTTATTTACAGATAAAACTATCAACTGTGCGTTACTGAATCAACTTGCCAATTGTTTGTCACCTGAGTATGATAATAGCGATCTAATATTTGGCACTATTCCTTTTTCTCTAGAGAGACTTACCAAATTAGAACCAGATGTGATTTTTATCTCATATAATGATGAGACTAATAATGATATAGAAGAATTTGTAAATTATTCAGATAGTCCTTTATGGCAGGGGTTAACAGCAGTGAAAAACCAACGGGTTTACAAGATTTACCGATATAGAATTATCGTTCTTGGAACTCGTGGTTTAGGTAGAATGCTGGATCTAACTATGCCTAAGATTTATCCAGATGTGTTCTCAGATAAATTAGTGAGTGAAGAGTAGGGAGTGATTATAGCGTCTTTCTACTTTTGAATAACTATGTTTTATCTTAATTTCGAGTAGGTATTTTGATAGTAAATTCAGTTCCTTGTGAAGGATTAGAAATACATTTTAATAAACCCTTGTGCTTTTCTACCACTATATTATAACTAATTGACAGTCCTAAACCTGTTCCTTTGCCTATTGGTTTTGTAGTAAAAAAAGGGTCGAATAATTTAGATTGAATATTTTGGGGAATTCCCATTCCATTATCACATATCTTAATCATAATCCATTTTTTATCTATTAATTTTGTCACGATTCTAATTTGAGGAGCTGAGTTTTTTCCTTTAGCTATAGATTCTTCTAAAGCATCAATTCCATTAGCTAAAATATTCATAAATACCTGGTTTATTTGACCAGGATAACACTCAATTTGAGGTAAGTTAGCATATTCTTTTAAAACTTGAATAGTTGGACAATTGGGTTTTTCTTTCAATCGATGATTTAAAATCAACAAAGTACTATCAATACCAGAATGAATATCTACTGGCTTCATATCTGCTTCATCGAGGCGAGAAAAATTTTTCAAAGACTTAACCAATTCACAGATACGCTCAGTTGCTATATTCATTGAATTTAATAATTTAGGTAAGTCTTCAATGATAAATTCTAATTCTATTTCCTCTATTTTTTGTGATATTTCTACCCCTGGCATTGGAAATTCTTGTTGATATAGATTAACTAAATCTAGTAAGTATTGAATATAATTATTTACCGGATATAAATTACCCCGAAGAAAATTAATAGGATTATTAACTTCATGAGCAATACCAGCTACTAGCTGACCTAAACTAGATAGTTTTTCTGCCTGAATTAATTGAGCTTGAGTTTCAAGAAGTTCATTTAAAATTTGTTGTAGTTTTTCGGCTTTTTCTCTGGATTCAGCTTCCGATTTTTGCAGAGCATTTATCAGTTTCTGGCGTTCTGTAATATCAGTGGCAACACCAATTACACCAAATATTACGTCATTTTCTCCTTTTAAAGGAGACCATCTAATATTAAAAATTAAGTCCCCAAACTGAGCAATTGCTTCAGCATTTTCTCCCCTTAAAGCACAATTATTAGCTTCCAAAAGTTGAGGTTGGTCTTGGTAGACATCATAAATAGATCGTCCTAATATTTCATCTAATTGTTGACTTGTTAGTTTGACATTTTTACCTTCAAGTAAGGTAAATATACCATTATAATCAAGGGTAAATAAAAGAACTGGAGCATTTGTAATAATAGTTCGTAACTGCTGTTCTTTATCAGATAAAACTTGGGTCATTACTCTAGCTATTGCTGTAGCTCGATATTGAGTAGTAGTCATAGACCAAGTTAAACCAAACAGAAGACAACTAATGGTTAAACCATTCGCCAGTATCAGTATCGACTTTTGTTGTTCTGCTTTTGCTATTTCCCTTTTTTCATAGTCTGTTGATGTCTCTGTTAAACTAACAAAAAGTCTATCCGATCTTTGCCAGACTATCCATGTTACTCCTAATGATAATATTAGTAATAGCCAAGGCAGCCATTTTAATAATAGCTGTAATCTAGATGGAGATGAATCGGAATCAAATTTTGGGTTAAGTGACATTATACTGTATAATTCTTTCTAGATTAATTAATGAGAAAAAGTTATTGATAAATATCACCATTACTAATTGAATATATAGTCAATATAGTGAATCTACCTTAAATTCGCTTCTGACCTACTTTTCAAGTTAAATATCTATAGTTCATTCATTATTATAATAGATAATTTTTCTCAATAATGTATTTTTTTCTCAAAATAATTGGATTTCGCCAGTCAAGGCGGGGTGGCGAAATATTTTTGGAGCCTTACTCAAATCCTCTACTTTCCCTCCTGGGAGCAGTAGGGGTGAGTTAACTTCTGACTTCTAACTTCTGACTTCTGACTTCGTTATTTAGGGCTTGCTGATTAACCATAAAACCTTTTACAGATAAAGACTTTAGCCTTTTTAGAGTGAAATAAGTGCAAGCTTTTCAGTCTCTAGAGCTGCAAAAAGTTAGCATTTTGAGTAGACAA
>NZ_CEZPJD010000407.1:0-6914 GCF_983059655.1 Okeania sp. | reverse complement strand
AGTAGGGGGGATAAAAAGCTTATGATATAAAACTTTTAGCTATTGGACACCTCCTGAAATTTGTAAAGCAAGCCAGCGCACATTGCTATACCTTCTTGTTAAGCTTTCTTAGCAAAACTTTGGATTCAGACCGCTTGCATTTGTTGTGCCCCACAGGGTAGTAATGCTGTTCCCTAATTTTGGAGGAGATGTCTATTCTCAAAAGTAGTGACAGAGATAACTGACAAATAGTAACAAATAGTGTAAAGAAAATTCGACAAAATTCTTCTTGAATTCCGACTACTGTAGCTTGCGAATTTGAAGGTTGCCAGACCTACTTCATTAAGCTCTATTATTTAGTTTTTCTATTCTCTAATATTGGCAAGATTATTGTCCATAATTTATCCCAATAATGGGCAATTATAATTGATTTGTTTTTGTAAAAAATTAGCTTATTATTATATGTTGACAAAATAGCCAAGTATTATTTAATATAGAATTACAGACACATAAATAAAAAAATACGGCCCTAAAAAAATATATATAAACTTAAGGTAGATTTTATGAAAAAAATCATCAAAAATCAATCTACTTCTGCTCATCCATTGGGTAGATTTGTAACTAGAGATGCATTAGCATTTCATTTGGGAATTAAATCAGATAATATCTACAAAATAAACTGTTGGAAATATGTAATTCATGTCGTAGGAAAAGGAAAAAGTAGGTTTGTAAGTTATGCTGATATGCCTCCAATTTTGGGGGTAGATCCACCAAGAAAATCAGATTTTACTAAATGGAGAAAGCGGATAAAGGCTAGAAAGCAAAAGTATGTTCCTAAATTTTGGGCACAATTTTATGTTGAGAAAATTCAGAAATCTAATTCAATTCAAATATTACATAGTTGGGAAAACTTAGTTAAACAATGCAAGTCATTAATATCCTTAGAAGGAGTTAAGAAAATTGATATTGCTTTGATTCAAGAAAAATCGAAACTAGAAAAAATAATCCATCATAGTTTGTCAAGATAACTGTTATCAAATATTGATACATACTCGACTATTGTGACATTTAATCAAGACAAATATCATGCTTGATTAGTAGGATCACTTAACTTTTATTTTAGTGGATTTAACCACAATTTAAACACCGGTCAAATAAATATTAATTCTATCAAATAGAAGTTATAAAACTAGAAAACTTAACTCAATTAGGCTCAATAAAAAAAGAGAATTAGATGGGTATAAATAAATATCATACACTACATCCAAACTAGGAAGTTTGGAAGCATATTGTGAGGAAAGCATGACTTAAGATTGCTTTCCTAGGTCATGCTACGCAAACATACTTAATACCATTTCTCAAAATTATTGCTACATCTCCTTGAAAGTAGAGAGTAGAGAGTAGAGTGAAAAGAGATAATATATCTTGGTTTAATGCCGAGAATAGTCACAAACATTATTCAACCATTATTATTAATTAATAGCTGAAGCCCCATGGCGAAGTATAGCATTATTTTTGGGAATTGGTATAACTTAGAAAAATTTAGATTTAATTTCACCTACCTACTGAGGAATCTTAAATTGTTTATAAAAAATCTATAAGTTTTGATTTATAGATAATAAAACCTGAAACTTTTATTCCAGCTAAATATAGCGCTTTTATTTGAGATGTCAAACAAGAGTTGATGATTTACTAACAATAAACAGTCCACATCAAATCTTCTGACCTGTTGCCTCTATCATGACTGCCTTTTACCTAAAAACGAACAGGTTTTTGAAGGAACTCCAATGCCATTACTATGAACGAAGGTAGCTATACAGAGGGCAGGAGGAGCAATTCCCTTCCACCTTCTGCTTCCTGCCTTTCCTGATAACTAAATCCCAATAGTAGCCAGTAGGACAAAATTGACTCCCAAGATTAACCAAATTGCTTCACAATAAAAATGTAGATATAGTCAAGGAATAAGGAGTAGACCATGCGACTACTACACACAATGCTGCGAGTCAACAACCTAGAAGAATCCCTCAAATTCTACTGCGATGTCCTCGGCATGAAACTATTACGCCAAAAAGACTATCCCGGTGGTGAATTTACTCTAGCCTTTGTTGGTTATGGCGATGAGTCAGACCACACAGTACTCGAATTAACATATAACTGGGGCAAAGATCGATACGACTTGGGTGATGCCTATGGCCATATTGCTTTGGGTGTTGATGATATTTATGGCACTTGTGAACAAATCAAAGCACAGGGAGGTAGAGTAACCAGAGAACCAGGGCCAATGAAACATGGTTCCACAGTTATTGCCTTCATTGAAGACCCAAATGGTTATAAAGTAGAACTAATTCAATTAAGCTCTCGTAGTAGCAATTCAGAACAAGAAGTAGCACTAAATAAATAATTTCAGGAAGAAGGAGTATAGAAGAAGATAATTAAATAATCAGCAAATGCATGAAAGTTAAAGGTGTTTTTAGCGATCGCCCCGAGCAAAAGAGGAAGTTACCGAATAATTAATAATTAATAATTCTGGTTTAAAGCCTCCTCTTTTAAGGGGAAAAAGCGGCCATTAGCGTAGCTTCTCGAAGGGTAGGATGGCGAGGAAACCCGCTCTTGCAGAGCCGCTCCGCTTTCCATGTCGGCGACAGCCGAAACGCCATATTCAATCGACCAAGAGAAAAGTGCTAGGATATTTCCTGATCTTCAATCAAGAACGGTTTTAATCAGAGGTAATTATTAATTAATGAAACAGGCTTTTTCCTAAACATTTTTAAGTAATAAAACAGTCCCGGAATTTCAATCCAAAATCTATCTTTCTTCTTTTCTGTTAAAAAAAATAACTCACAAACGAAATTGTTGAGTAGAAAATAATCTGTATACAGCAAGTAAAAGAGTAATAGATTGGTGTGTTAAGCATGAAATAGAAATCTTAACTATTGAGTATAACCAAACTTGGAAACAAGAGATAAAATCAGGATTATAGGTTGATAGGAATGTTAACAGATGAAAGCTAATTAAGAGGAATAAAAGTAATAATTATAGAAAAATATTATACATCTCAATCAAGCTTTTTAGATAGAGATAATTTATCATAATCATAGGAATTTATGGATAGAAAAAAATTAAATTTAGTGGGAAAAGATAACAAGAGGGTTGTATAAAACCAGGAAAAATAAATTATTAAATTCAGGTTTAAATGGGTAATTTAATATACTTAAAAAAGTAATTCCTGATGTCTTTGACCAAGGAATAAAGGGTTTGCCGTTTAACCCTGTAGTGCTTGACCCACCACGAATGACTATACTTTCAAATCTTTGAGTAAGTTGAGCGGTTTTATATATAGCGTTTCCTAAAGTCATGAGGTATATTTATATTTTTGTCTTTTTATTCCCTGTTCCCTGTTCCCTCAAGCCTAAAATTTTGTACCTCACCAAATATGGGAATTGCTATAAATAGTTTTATTTAACCACCAGAAAAAATTTAAACATAGTCCAAATGCAGCCAACCGACCCAAGCAAATTTACAGAACAAGCCTGGGATGCCATAGTCAAATCCCAGGACGTTGCCCGACGTTACCAAAACCAACAACTAGAAGTAGAACATCTAATCATTGCTCTTTTAGAACAACAGGGAACAGCCAACAAAATTTTAAACCGCGTTGGCATAGAATCAGAAAATCTCCTCCAACAAATAGACTCTTTCACCAAACGCCAACCCAAAGTTGGTAGTATCGAACATCTCTATCTAGGACGTAGTCTAGAAATTTTTCTAGACCTAGCTGATGAAGCAAAAGAAAAATGGGAAGACAAATTTATTGCCGTCGAACACCTTCTACTCGCTTTTTACCAAGACAAACGCCTTGGCAATAAACTCCTCGGTGGAGGTACTCCCCAGCTACCAACTCGCCCTGGTTTTGAGCGCCCCCAAACTACTCCAAAAGTTGAATTTGAACAACTAGAAGCAACAATTAAAGCAGTTCGTGGTAGTACCAAAGTCGAAGACCAAAACCCAGAAGCTAGTTATGATGCTTTAGCAAAATATGGGCGCGACCTGACAGAGTTAGCTAAAGCAGGTAAACTTGACCCCGTTATTGGTAGAGATGAAGAAATTCGGCGCGTGGTTAGCTGTTTATCTCGTCGGACAAAAAATAATCCTGTAGTTATTGGAGAGCCAGGAGTTGGAAAAACAGCGATCGCTGAAGGTTTAGCTCAACGCATTGTTAACGGCGACGTTCCAGAATCTCTCAAAGAACGACAACTCATTAGTCTTGACATGGGAAGTCTCATCGCCGGGGCAAAATTTAGAGGGGAATTTGAGGAAAGGCTCAGATCGGTTTTGCGAGAAGTAACTCACTCTGACGGTCAAATTGTTCTATTTATCGATGAACTACATACTGTTGTTGGAGCAGGTTCCAGTGGCGGTACGGGTTCGGGTGTAGATGCAGGTAACCTTCTCAAACCAATGCTTGCTCGTGGAGAATTGCGTTGTATCGGTGCGACAACTATTGATGAATATCGCAAACATATAGAAAAAGATGCTGCTCTGGAACGTCGGTTTCAAAAAGTAGAGGTTGGTCAGCCAAGTGTAGAGGATACTATTTCTATTTTACGGGGGTTGAAAGACCGCTACGAAACTCACCATGGTGTAAAAATTACCGATGCTGCTTTGGTTGCTGCTGCAACTCTTTCTAACCGTTATATTTCTGACCGCTTTTTGCCAGATAAGGCGATAGACTTGGTAGATGAAGCTGCTGCTCAACTAAAAATGGAAATTACTTCTAAACCTGAAGAATTAGAAGCTATTGACAGACGTATTATGCAGTTGGAAATGGAAAAACTTTCTATTGAGGGAGAGTTGCAAAGTAGCAAAAAAGATAAAAATGCTGAACCTACTCCACCAGTGAAAGTTTCTCCAGCATTGCAACGCATTACAAATGAAATTAATGTCTTGAAGCAAAAGCAGGAAAAATTTTCTTCTAAATGGTCTGGGGAAAAAGAATTGTTAAATACAATTAATTCTCTCAAAGCAGAAGAAGATAAATTAAAAGTACAAATAGAACAGGCAGAACGAGCTTACGATCTAAATACAGCAGCTCAGTTAAAATATGGCCAACTCGAAACCGTACATCGCGATCGCGAAGTTAAGGAAGCAGAATTATTAAAAGTTCAAGCTCAAGGTTCCTCCCTCCTCCGAGAACAAGTGACTGATGCTGATATTGCCACTATCGTTGCTAAGTGGACGGGTATTCCAGTAAATCGTTTATTGGAGTCGGAACGCCAAAAGTTACTACAGTTGGAAAAGCATTTACATCAACGGGTAATTGGGCAGTCGGAAGCTGTGGAAGCTGTGGCGGCAGCTATTAGACGCGCGAGGGCAGGGATGAACGATCCAGGAAAGCCTATCGGTTCGTTTATGTTTCTCGGTCCCACTGGAGTCGGTAAAACAGAATTGGCACGGGCCTTGGCACAGTTTTTATTTGACCGGGATGATGCTTTGGTGCGGGTTGATATGTCGGAGTATATGGAGAAACACGCCGTTTCTCGATTAGTGGGGGCACCACCTGGATATGTGGGTTATGACCAAGGGGGTCAGTTATCGGAGGCAGTAAGAAGACATCCTTATTCTGTGCTGCTATTTGATGAAGTGGAGAAGGCTCACCCAGATGTATTTAATATATTTTTGCAAGTATTGGATGATGGTAGGATTACTGATTCTCAAGGGCGGTTAGTTGATTTTAGCAATACTGTAATTGTAATGACGAGTAATATTGGTGGTGAGTATATTTTAGATGTGGCAGGGGATGACTCTAAGTATGAGGAGATGTATAAACGGGTGATGGGAGGATTGCGAAAACATTTCCGACCAGAGTTTTTAAACAGGGTGGATGATAAGATATTGTTCCACACTTTAAGGAAGAGCGAATTACGGCAAATTGTGGAGATTCAAGTGAAGAGAATTGAAAGGTTATTAGGGGAACAAAAAATTAGTTTGAAATTAACTGCTGCGACTTTAGACCACATTGCTGAAGTGGGATATGACCCTGTTTATGGAGCGCGACCTTTGAAACGAGCAATTCAAAAAGAATTAGAAAATCCTCTGGCAAATTTGATTTTAGAGAATAAGTTTGTTGGTGGGGATGTTGTAGTAATTGATTGTGTAGATGGTGGTTTGGTGTTTGGGAAAAAGGATGAGTTGGAATTGGTGAAAAGGTGATTTTATCAGAGTGCGAGCTTCTAGCTCGCCAGTCAAAATTATGAGGCAAAAGTGTTAATGAAGAAAAATATGATGATTTTTTATATGAGGTAAACCAACTTTCCAACTTGATAAAATCCTCTGGCAAGTTTGATTTTAGAGAATAAGTTTGTTGGTGGGAATATTGTAGTAATTGATTGTGTAGATGGTGGTTTGGTGTTTGGGAAAAAGGATGAGTTAGAATTGGTGAAAAGGTAATTTTATCAGAGTGCGAGCTTCTAGCTCACCATTCAGCAAACCCTAATTAATAATAACTTCTCGTTACAAGGTAAACAAAGTTGCTAATTTAAGCGATTATTTTCTAAGTATTAGTTTTATAAGGAGAAAAACATGGTTGATTTTAAAAAGAAACTGGGAGTGAAATCTATACCAAAAAAAATAAATCCAATAGAGATTTACGATCAGTTGGATAGAAAAAGTGAAACAGGTCCGCTTCGCCCAGTACAAATAGAAATATTAAAAGAGTGGTGGTTAAATCGAAAAGAAGACCAAGATTTGATTTTTAAGTTACACACCGGACAGGGAAAAACATTAATCGGTTTATTGATACTTCAATCAAGATTAAATCAAAAGAAAGGTCAGTGTTTATATGTCTGCCCTAATAAATATTTAGTAGAGCAAACAGCTCAAGAAGCAGAGAAATTTGGCATTGGATATGTAACTATTGATGATTCTTTACCTGATGA
>NZ_CEZPJD010000406.1:0-6914 GCF_983059655.1 Okeania sp. | reverse complement strand
AACTTCTGCAATAGGTTTATTAATATTTGGTACGGTTGCTTATCGTTTGAGAAAACGCAAATAATATCAAATTTCTAGTGTTGATAATTTAGTTGTAGGGGCAAACAGCTATTTGCTCCTACTGAGGGTAAATTGAAGAAGGCAGCTATGCTGAAGGCAAAACTTAGAAATTAACGGAAATTTTTTCTATTGGTTCCATAGAAGCTAAAACCTTAGACAAAGAGATTAGTAGGGGGAAAAAAGCTCTTCTATTGTCAACTTTGTATTTTTGACCGAATAATAATGACCAAAATCAAACAGATATTGATGGGTATTATAGGAGGAGTAGTTTTAACTACTATTGCCAAACCATCAAATGCAATTACCTTTACTACTGGGGGTACAACTGTTCCAGGGCAAGGTCAATTCTCCAGTTTGCCAGGAGTAACAACTATAGATTTTGAATCAGGTGCGCCGACATCAGGTCCTATTGTCTATTCTGCTCCTGGTTTTAGCCCAACAGTTGTTTCAGGTAATTTAGCAAATCATTATGCTCAACCTGGTGATGATTTTACAAAGTATTTAACAGTTGCCCCTTTTGACAATGCTTTGGGAAATAATCCAGTTATCATCAACTCTAACGAACAACTAGATTATTTTGGTATGTATTGGGGGTCAATAGACTCTTATAATAGCATTGCTTTCTACCAAGAAAATCAGCTACTTACATCTTTTATAGGTACAGAGATTTCTAGTTTACATGAAAATCTCTATGTTAATTTCTTTGCTGAGGAAAAAGAGTCTTTTGATCGAATAATTCTATCCTCCTCTGTGCCTGCCTTAGAAACAGACAATCATGCTTACAGACTTGCTTCTAAAGTTCCTGAACCTCAAACTTCAGTTCCCGAACCAACTTCTGCAATAGGTTTATTAATATTTGGTGCTGTTGCTTATCGCTTGAGAAAAGGCAAATAATATCAAATTTCTAGGGTCAATAACTTAGCTTTAGGGACAAACGGCTGTTTGCCCCTACTGACAGTAGAATAAATATTATTCTGCTTCAAGAATATCTCAGATAATATTATTAACTTACAGCATATTCTGTAAACTGACGCATAAACGGAGAATGAAAACCAATAACAATATCTTGATGAGGCACTCCTGCTTTGACTAATTCTTCAGCAAAATTAATTTCTGTACCATTATATTGTAGCCATATCTTCTCTCCCTTAATATCAAAATGTAGAACACATCCATAAACACGACGATCGCCCTCCCAACCCACATTAACTATTTGATAATGATTATTCTTAGTGTCAAAAATTAATTCTCGATCGACATCTTTTCTTCTATGGCGATCGCCCGCATATTCTTGAATGACTTTTTGAATTATTTCTCCATATTCATCTACTTTATCCATTGTTCAATTTTTTCTTGTTCTGGATTATAAGTAATTAATTTAATAGATTGAGTTTTAATCACAAGTTGAATTAACTCTAGTTTAAAAAATTATTCATAAGTCCAGTAGGGTGCGTTAGGCGCTTACAAAAAACTAGATTTTGTCTATAAAATATTAGTTTGCGCCGTAACGCACCATTGATTAGGATTAGTTATACCAATTTGATAAATGTTTGCTACAAATACTAGAACTGTTTCTAGTAGTCAATAGTCAGTAGTCAGTAGTCAGCTAGATTGAACTATTATTATCATTTTTGACCCTGAAATAATTCTCCAAGTGCTAAATATATATCTGACTTTAACCATTTTTGTTGACCAAACTATTCATAACATTCTTTTTTCAGAATGATATTATACCAATTCTCTATGAAGTTGTGCTTAATAAAAGATAACAGCTATTAGTAAAACTCTGGTTTGGGTCATTTCAGTTATCAGTTATCAGTTATCAGTACCTCTAGCTGTTTGCGCAGCATTCCGCAGGAAAGCAAGAGGCTTGAAGTACGGAATTATTTTTTTTTATCCCCTTAAAAGGGGAGGCGCATACCCACGATTTTTCGGTAAAAATTATTAAGCGCATTGTTACAGAGAAATGACATTAGCATAGCGGTGTGTTACGTTTCACTA
This sequence comes from Okeania sp., assembly GCF_983059655.1. Lineage (NCBI taxonomy): Bacteria > Bacillati > Cyanobacteriota > Cyanophyceae > Oscillatoriales > Microcoleaceae > Okeania > Okeania sp. The sequence goes on along the minus strand of NZ_CEZPJD010000406.1, from coordinate 4,853 downwards.
ACGCACCCTACTGGGCTACTGGACTACTTCTTTTCAAGGAGAGGTAATTGTTAATAATTAATCATTGAAATTATAAATCTCCAAAAATGCCAATTTTAGAATGGCGGAGTAATAGTTTGAGAATCTTCCGTGGGGATGTCTATTAATGCCCGGTTATGAGGAGAATCCAAATCTATCTCAGGACCAATTGGCACAATTTTAGTAGGATTAACATTAGGATGACTCATGTAATAATGCCGTTTAATATGATCAAAATTACAAGTTTCTTTTACTCCTGGATATTGATAAATATCTTTTAGATAATTCCAGAGATTTGGATAATCCCAAATATGACGTAAATTACACTTAAAATGAACATAATAAACCAGGTCGAAACGAAGCAAAGTAGTAAACATACAAATATCAGCTTCAGTTAGGCGATCGCCACACAAATAACGTTGTTTTGATAATATATTTTCCCAATAATCTAAAGCTACGAATAAATCTTTTACTCCTTCTTCATAAGCTAATTGAGAACCAGCAAAACCCGCCCGATAAACACCATTATTAATCGGTTGGTAAATAGTATCAAGAGTTTTTTCAATAGTATCTTTTAAATCTTCAGGACACAAATTTAAGTCATTTTTAGCAATACCATTAAACTCAGTATCAAACATCCGAATAATTTCACGGGATTCATTATTAACAATAGTATTTTTTTCCTTATCCCACAGTACAGGTACGGTAACTCTCCCACTATAATTTGAATCAGCCTTCAGATAAACTTGCCAAAGATAATTAGTATCATTAATACTATCAGGAATAGATCCTGGTTCAGAATCAGAAAATTCCCAACTATTTTGGTCAATTACTGCTGCTACAACTGACAACCCAATAGCATCTTCTAATCCTTTTAAATTTCGCATAATAGCAGTTCGATGTGCCCAAGGACAAGCCCAAGAAATGTATAGATGATAACGTCCTGTTTCTGCCTTAAACCCACTAGAATTATCTGCTGTAATTTTATTCCTAAATGTTGTTGTAGGGCGAATAAATCTACCTTGAGAATCTTCTTGTTCTCGTTTAGATACCCATTTACCATCAATTAAAATACCTAATCCCATGATTACCTCCTCAAAAAAATAAAATGCTTGTTGAATACTTATTATACTATTTAGGAGTAGGGAGTGGGGGAGTAGGGGAGTAGGGGAGTAACTATAGAATTATCAACATATTTGATATAACTTATAAAAAAACTAACTTATAACAATTAACTAAGAGTTTTCCTAGCTTCTTTTCTAGCCTTTAATAACTCTAAATTTTTCTTCAAAATCACTATAGCATCTTGATTTTTTTGTTCTATATATAATTCCCCAGCTTGCAATAAATTTTCTACACTTTCATCATCTTGACGTAGGTTAGCAAAAGCCAAACCTCGATTATGATAAGCTTCAGCAATAGTTGAATTATTTTTCAGAGCTTCAGTAAACTCATTTATTGCCTGTTGATAATTGCCATTTTGATAAGCCTCACATCCTTGTTGAAAATTGACTTCTGCTTCTGATGGTACTGACGAAGATGTTGAGATAAATTCTGTAAATAGGACAGAAATACTACCTTTTCCACGATAAGCATATATCATAGCACCAATACCAATACCACTTATTAATCCAAAAAAGAGTAACCAAGTCAGAAAATTTGCGGTTTCCATATATTAATATAGTTCTAATAGTTCTAAGTCTATTGAATCATCACTATTCAAGATTTAAGAATCAAGTTGTTAATTATTTTTTTATTTTCTAGAATACTTGAATCAAATGCTTGTCAGAATTTTTACAACACTTAAGCTTAACAGCCAAGTCTTGTAAATTATAACCTTATCTTTCTAAATATGTCAGAATTGGTGAAGTCAGAAATGATAGTTGATTTGAAATAGTTTGTTCTACAGATGAACCTATTAGGCCATAACTAAGGAATCAATTATTACTTAACACTCATAATTTCGGTTTTGACTGGTCAAATTAGAATAAAAATCATAAACATTAAGATAGAATAAAACTTTAAATCTAATACCAAATTTATAAGAAATTGCAATAGAATAATATGTTAATGAAAGTTAAATGTAGTTCAGGGTAGACAAGTTAATAAACTTCATAATTCCGTGCAGCTTCACATAGAATCGGTATAAAATCTATAGGTATAAAATCTAGAAGCATAATACCTAACACCTAAGACCTAAGAGCTGATTTATAAACTGAGCTGTTTGCGCAGTATTCCGTAGGAAAACTATTATGCTATCTAGGTCTCAGGAATTTCTGGTTTACTGACCCACAATTGGCAAAACCTTTGTCATGTAAAAATTTCAGCATCTTAATATTTAATTTATAAATCAGCTCTAATACTTACAGAACTTACCCAGGGACTCTACATATGGCTAATGCGAATATCATTCGCCCCTACAGTACCTAATACCTAATTGGCATTGCTGAGGGAAAATATCAGGAACGGGAAAATATCAGGAACAGGCAAGATGCCCATTCCACATACCTAAGATCTAAAGGAGATAAATTACCAGTGAACTTAATACAAATGGATAGTAAATTAGTCAACCAGGCTAGATATTGGCCTTTGTTGTTATCTGCCCTTCTATTAAGCTCCTGTGGAGGTGAAAAACAACAAGTAGTAGCACCCCCACCTACTGCCGTGGAAATAGCCAGAGTTGATCAAACTCAAGTTGCAGACAGCACAGAGTATATCGCAACAGTAGAAGGAAAAGAAAGAGCAACTATTACGCCAAGGGTCAGTGGACAAGTAAGCCAAGTATTTGTATCATTAGGTAATAGAGTTCAAAAAGGAGACCCCATACTGCAGATAGATCCTTCTCGACAACAGGCAGTTCTTGATAGTAATATTGCTCAGATAAGTTCAGCTAAGGCGCAATTGGATAGTGCAGAAGCTCAAATAAGAGCATTGAGAGATGATAAAACTGAGCTAATTGCCCAAAGAGAATTAAATTCTGAGCGAGCAAATCTAGAAAATGCCGAAGCTAACCTCCGCAGAGAACGTCAGGAACTAAATAGGTTGCTAGCTGAGTCTAGTTCCTTATCTGAGGAAGCTAATTTACAGAATGCTCAAGCAAATTTGGGGTCCCAGCGTCAGGAACTAAATAGGTTACTGGCTGAGTCTGGTTCCCTGTCAGAACAAGCAAAACTAGATGATGCTGAAGCATCTTTGCGAGCACAGAGAGCTGAGAAAGATAGAAGAGAAGCAAATTTAGAATACCAAAAAATTGAACAAGTACGATTTTCAACTTTATATGAACAAGAAGTAGTTCCCAAAGAAAGGTTTGACCAAGTTACCCGCGACATTAAACAAGCTGAAGCAGAAATTGATAATATAGAACAAGAAATTGAAGCATTTCAAGCACAGGTCGAAAGTGCTAAAAAAGATTTACAAAGGCGTACAACTACTTTAGATGCTCAAATAGCAGCTCAAAGAAAAGTGATTGAAGCATCTCAAGCACAGGTCGAAAGTGCTAAAAAAGATTTACAAAGGCGTACAACTACTTTAGATGCTCAAATAGCAGCTCAAAGAGAAGTCATAGATGCTACTAAGGCACAGGTCGAAAGTGCTAAAAAAGATTTGCAGCGTCGCATTGAAACTCTAGATGCTCAAATAGCAGCTCAAGACGAACAAATTTCCTCTCAGGAAAGTCAGGTAGTTCAAGCTCGTGGTCAACTACAACAAGCTCAGGCAAATGCAGTGGCAGAACAAGTACAACTACAATATTACAATATTCTTGCTCCTATTAGTGGGGTAGTGGGGAATGTACAACCGAAAGTGGGTGATTATGTAGATAGTCAAACTCAACTAACCACTATTCAGGACAATAATACTTTAGAAGCTAATATTAATATTCCTATAGACCGACTGCCTCAAATTAGACTAGGTACACGAGTTGAGTTACTAAGCCAACAGACAAGTCAATTAATTGGTAGCAGCAGGGTATCTTTTATATCTCCAGATGCAGGTCAAGGAACTCAAACTGTTTTAGTTAAAGCAATATATAATAATGCGGAAAAGAAACTGCAAACTAACCAGCAGGTAAGAGCAAGAGTCATCTGGGAAGAAAAACAAGGATTAACTATTCCGGTTACTTCTGTCAGACGGATCGGAGATCAAGCTTTTGTTTTTGTTGCAGAAGAGAAAATCATGGATGGTGAGAAAAAGTTGATTGCAATTCAAAAACCTGTGAAGTTGGGAAGCATTCAAGGGCAAGCTTATCAAGTAATTGAGGGATTGAAAGGCACTGACAAAATAGTTGTTTCAGGTGTGGTCAAACTCCGGAATGGTATACCTATTGATGGTGGTTCTAAATTGGGCAGTCCCACTGAGAAGAAGAATGAGCAGCAGTCTGCACCTCAGAGTTAGAGTGTGGGGAGATGGGGCTTACAAGGGTAAGTTTTTAAGGTTTGACACGGTGACGCGGGGACACGGGGACACGGGGACGTCTTACAAGGGTATGTTTTTTAGAATTATGCTTTTGGGTGTGGGGAGGGTAGGAAGTGTGGGAGGAGAAATTAGCTATTTTTTGTATAAAAAAACACATTTTTTGAAGTTTTATACTGAATAAAAGCGATCGCTCACCCCGAATGTTAAAAACTTAATCCCTTTCCCTTGCGTCTAAAACCGACGCGGAGTCGTACCGCTTCTGCCTCCTGCCTTCTGCCTTCCTCCCTCTAAAGTGTAAGTAGGGCTTGCTGATTAAACCTAAATGTCTTTACTGATATTGGTTTTAGCCTTTTTGGGTAGTGAGAAAGTACCTGGTTTTCAGATCAAAATGTTCAAAAATTTATAATTTTAGGCAAAAGTTG